>NZ_JBKFBD010000034.1:0-59022 GCF_053345975.1 Microbacterium sp. C23T
TACGAATCAGACACCGAACGACGCAACGCGCTACCCGACTGGCTGCACTTCTACAATCACCACAGGCAACACTCCGCCATCGGAGCCGCACCCATCAGCAGACTCAACAACCTGCCTGGACATCACATCTAAACGTCGTGCTCCGGTGGTGTCGGGCGCGCATCCGGTCAGCACGAGCCCCGACATCACGAGGGCGACGGTCGCGAGGCGCGCGGTGGTGTGCATGCGCGAACGCTACACCGCACGCGCGCGCCGGGGTATCCGAACGCTCAGGAGGCGACGCGCTCGGCGATGCGCTGTCCGACCACGGCCGAGACGCCGTCCTGCCGCATCGAGACGCCGTAGAGCGCGTCGGCGATCTCCATCGTGCGCTTCTGATGCGTGATGACGATGAGCTGGCTCGAGGCGCGGAGCTGCTCGAAGACCCCGAGGAGGCGTCCGAGATTCGCGTCGTCGAGAGCGGCCTCGACTTCGTCGAGGATGTAGAACGGGCTCGGGCGCGCCTTGAAGATCGCGGTCAGCAGCGCCACCGCCGCAAGCGACCGCTCGCCGCCCGACAGCAGCGAGAGCCGCTCGATCTTCTTGCCGACGGGCCGCACGGCCACCTCGATCCCCGTGGTGAGGGGCGAGTCCGGATCCGTGAGCGCGATCGAGCCCGTGCCACCGGGGAAGAGGATCGGGAACACCTCTCCGAACGCCACCTTGGTGTCTTCGAACGCCGCGAGGAAGATCGTCTGCATGCGCTCGTCGAGCTCTTCGATGATCGTGAGCAGGTCTTTCCGCGTCTGCGTGAGATCGGCGAGCTGCTCCGTCATGAACTTGTGGCGCTGCTCGAGCGCTTCGAACTCCTCGAGCGCGAGCGGGTTCACCCGGCCGAGCTGCGCCAGCTTGCGCTCGGCCTCCTGCAGGCGTCGGCGCTGCTGCGGGCGATCGTAGGGAGTGGATGCTGCTCCCTCGGGGTCTTCCGCATCTCGCTGCCGTTGGGCGACCGGATCGACGGGAACGGGCTGATCCGGACCATATTCCGAAACGAGAATATCCTCGTCGAGTCCGAGTTCCGACTGCACCCGCTCGAGAAGGCCGGTGACGTGGAGACGCTTCTCGTGGATCTGCAGCTCAAGGCTGTGAACGCTCTCCGTCAGGCCGGCGAGCCGTTCCCGCACTGCGTTCTCCTGTGTGCGCAGCTCGGCGAGCTCGGCGGTCACCGCCGTGCGCTCGGACTCCGCGGCGGCGAGCTCGGCGCGGGCCTGTGCGAGGGAGCGGTCGACCGAGTCGATCACCGCGGGCAGCTGACCTGCGACGCCGGCGGCGATCTCGCGCTGCGCGCGACGGACCACGGCGCGGCGCGCTGCCTCCGCCGCCGCGTCACGCTCACGTTCACGCTGGCGTTCGAGCGCGACCACGCGCGCTTCGCCCGCACGGATGCGTTCGCGAAGCGTCTCGACGTCGAGACGCGAGCGCATCTCGCCGTCGCGAGCCTCTTCGAGCGCGGCGAGCATGCCCTCGCGCGCGGAGGCGTCGAGGATCGGACGGGGAGCTTCGAGCGCCGAGGTCAGCTGGTCGTCGGCGGACCGCGCCGATCCCTCGGCCTCCTCGACGGCCGCGGCAGCCTGGGCGAGTCCCGCGGCGAGCCGATCGCACTCCGCGACCGCGGCCTCATGGCGCACCGTCGCCCGGTTGACCTGCTCAGCGTGGGCGGCCAGTGCCGCATCGTGCTCGCGGAGGGTTGCGAGCGTGGTCTTGGTGCGCAGGCGCGCCGACTCGAGCTCATTCGTCGCGTCTGTCAGCGCAGCACGCAGCGAGTCCGCCACGACGGCGATCTCGTCACGGCGGTCGGCGGCGGCATCCCGTTCCGCCGCGAGCTCCAGCCGCGAACGCGAGGCCCCCGCGCCCGCGCGCAGCGAGTACTCGGTGTACACCTCGCCGTGGCGGGTGACGAGTGTGATCGGACCGCCCAGCTCAGCATTCGCCAGCTCGGGTCCGGCGTCGCGGGCGGTGTCGAGATCGTCGGCGACCACGACGTACGACAGCAGGCCGAGCACGCCCTCAGGAGCGGTCACGACCTCTCGTGCCGGCACCACCCCCCGCAAGCTCGGGAACTGCGGATGCATCACGCCCGCCATGGCGATCACGATGTCGACGACGCCCGCTTCGGCATCGCGTGCGGCGTCCGCTACGGCGAACGCGCTGTCGCGGTCTTCGACCAGCACGCCTTCGGCGACCGGCCCCAACACCGCCGCGATCGCGGCCTCGAACCCCGGCTTGACCTGCACGGCGTCGCCGACCAGCCCGCGGACACCCTCGCGCCCCTCGGCGATCAGGGATGAGGCGCCGTTCTTCACATCGAGTGCCCGGCTCAGCGCCGCCGTCTGCGCGGTGAGCGCCTCGCGCTCGCGTTCCGCGGCATGCAGGCGCTCACGGAGCGAGGAGACCGTGGCCTCGGACTCCGAGGCGTCGCGCTGCGCCCGGTCGTAGGCCGCGGCGTGATCGGCCGAGGACTCTTCGGGGACGAGGTCGGGGTCGACACCGGCAAGGATCGCCTCGGCCTCCGCGCGGCGCGCGAGCGCGGCATCCAGCGCCTTCTGCTGACGTTCGACGGCCGCGCGCACGGCAGCGAGAGCGGATGCCGCGGCCTCCGCGGTGCCGCGCAGCGCGGTGATGCGCATGTCGTGCTCCGAGACCAGTGCACTCTGCGCGGCGATGTCCACATCGAGCGCGTCCAGTTCGGCGCGGGCGCGCACGACGCCGCGCGCGGCCTCGGCGGCGGCATCCTGCGCGGCACCGAGTCCGTCCGACACGTCGTCGATCTCGGCACGCGCCTCGTCGATCATCGCCTGCGAGACCGTCGTGAGCTCGATGCGGTCCTCGTCCTCGGCGTCGCCGAGGAGTGCGAGTCGCTGACCGGCCAGCGCGTACAGCCCGCGCAGGCGCTCCTGCACCCGTTCGAGCCCGAACGCCACCCGGCGCGCACGGTCCACGCTCTCGGAGCGCTGGTCGCTCTCGAGCTGCTCGATGCGCACGCGGGCGTTGTCGAGCCGTTCCTGCAGCACGATGCGCTCGGCGTGCCGCTCGTGCTCGCTGTGCGTGTGCGAGGCGAGCTCGGCGCGGAGTCCCACGATCTCGTCTGCGAACAGGCGGGCCTTCGCGTCGCGCACGACCGCGGCGATCGTGGCCGCTTCGCGGGCGATCTCCGCCTGACGGCCGAGCGGCTTCAGCTGTCGGCGCAGTTCTCCGGCGAGGTCGCTGAGTCTGGTGAGATTCGCCTCCATCGCGTCGAGCTTTCGCAGGGTCTTCTCTTTGCGGCGGCGGTGTTTGAGGATGCCGGCCGCCTCCTCGATGAAACCCCGGCGGTCTTCGGGTGTCGCCTGCAGCACGCTGTCGAGGCGGCCCTGGCCCACGATCACATGCATCTCGCGACCCAGGCCGGAGTCGCTCAGCAGCTCCTGCACGTCGAGCAGACGGCAGGACTCGCCGTTGATCGCGTACTCGCTGGAGCCGTTGCGGAACAGCGTGCGGCTGATCGTGACCTCGGAGTACTCGATCGGAAGAGCGCCGTCGCTGTTGTCGATGGTGAGCTGCACCTCGGCACGACCCAGCGGTCCACGCGTCGCGGTGCCGGCGAAGATGACGTCCTCCATCTTCCCGCCGCGGAGGGTCTTCGCCCCCTGCTCCCCCATCACCCACGCGAGCGCGTCGACGACGTTGGACTTGCCGGAGCCGTTGGGGCCGACGATGCAGGTCACGCCGGGCTCGAGGGCGAAGGTCGTCGGCTGGGCGAACGACTTGAACCCTTTGAGCGTCACGCTCTTCAGGTGCATGGATACGCCTTCCACCCCGGTCGTTTACCCGCCTACGCTACCGGAGCGCGGCTCCCCTGCCGGGAGGACCGGCCGAGCGCATCGCGGATGCCGCGACACGCCATGAGATCACCGAATCTGCGAGAAAGCTTGACGCGGGTATCCCGCACCCGCTAACGTCACTCTCTGCGTCTGAAGTCGAGAAAGGAGGTCCCCCGATGATGCTGATGACTCCAACCGGAATCGCCGCCCGTGATGGCGGAGCGATTCGTGCCGTCGCGTCGGGGACCGTCTCCTTCGGCGCTGTGCTGAGCGGCCGCTTCCCCGCCGCCATCTGATCCCCGCAGGGGACGAGTCTGCCCGTTTTCGGGCGACGACCGTGTGCTGCGCCGCACCCGCTTCGCGGTGCTGAGCGCTCTCCCCCTGCATCAACGTCCCGTCGTGCTGCGGCACGGCATCCGCCGCCTCCGGCGCCTGCCCGAGGCATCCCTTCCACAACCGGAAAGAACTCTCATGAATACTCTCCTTGCGCCGCAGCGCCCCTCGGGCCTTCCCGATACGCTGCGGCTTCCGAGCCGCGACACCCGCACATCGCTCCTGGACCGCCTCGCCCTCCACCTGGGTCTGTGGCTGCTGCTGTGGAGCACCCGCACCCCGCGGCTCGCGGACGACCGCCGCCGGCACGCTCAGACGTACCGGCACCAGGAGGCCACTGCAGAGCGCGAACGCGCCTACCTCCGCGAGGCCAGCCTCGCACCCCGGCCGTGACGGCCACCGGGTCCGCCGCCCGCACGCGGGCGGCGGACCCCACCCCTCGAACACACGCATCGACATCGCAAGGACGCACTGACATGACCACCATCACGGGGCTCGAGTTCCGCCCCCTCGTCGTACCCGCTTCCATCGACGCACCGGACGCCGCCGACTTCGTCGAGATGGTGCGCGTGCGCAACATCATCTACCGCGAGATCTCGGGGCACGACGACCACGGGATCACCGCCGACGAGCTGCTCCCGCACTACCAGCCTTCCGAATACGAGACCCGGCTCAGCTGGGTGATCGTCGACGACGGCGCGATCGTCGGCCGCATCGGCCTCGACGTCCCGCACGAGGACGGCTCGACCGCCGCGTTCTGGCTCATCGAGCTGCTCCGCGAGACGTGGGGCCGGGGCATCGGCTCCGCAGCCTACGAACTCGTCGAACGCACGGCACGCGAACACGGTCGCACCGTGCTGCAGTCGTGGGCCGAGCACCCGGCCGCGCCGGGACCGCAGCTCGCACCGCCCACGGGTTTCGGCGAGATCCCCGAGGACCACGTCGCCCGGTTCTATCTCCGGCACGGGTACAAGCTCGAACAGGTCGAGCGCAACAGCGCCTTCGACCTGACGGGCTCGTTCGCCGGTGTCGAGCGACTCCTCGCCGAGGCGCAGGCTGCATCGCCGGCCTATCGCCTCGTCCAGTGGTCCGCGCCGACGCCGGAGGAGTACGTTGCCGGCTACGCCTGGATGAAGTCCCGCATGTCGACGGATGCCCCGGCCGCGGCTCTCGAATTCGACGAGGAGACGTGGGATGCCGCACGCATCGCCGAGCACGACGGGCGGTACACCTCGTCCGGGCGCACGATCCTGGTCACGGCGGCGCAGCACATCGAGACCGGTGAGCTGTGCGCGTTCAACGAGCTGGTGATCGGCAAGGATCACACCGAGGCGACGCATCAGGAGGACACCCTGGTCCTCAAGGAGCACCGCGGGCACAAGCTCGGAACGCTCGTGAAGTGCGCGGGGCTCCTGTCCTGGCGCGAGATCGCGCCGGACTCGGCGCGCGTCATCACCTACAACGCAGAGGAGAACCGTCCCATGCTGGACATCAACGAGGCGATCGGCTTCGCGCCGATCGCGTACGAGGGTGCATGGAAGAAGGTGCTCGATGACTGACCTGGCCGAAAACGACGTCGTGACCGTCGAGCGGATCGTCGTCCCCGAGACGGCGGACGCCGCCGACGCCCGCGTGTTCCTCGAGATGGTGCGGATCGCCAACGCGGTCTGCCTCGAGGACGCCGGACACGACTACCTCCGCGAGGAGCCCGACGAGATGCTCGGGTTCTGGCAGGACCAGACCGATTGGACGCAGCTCGGCTTCGCCGTGCTGCGGGCCGACGAGGTGCTCGGGGCCGTGAAGCTGATGATCTCGAACGAGTCGGATGCCAGCACGATCGAGTTCGACCTGATGGTCGATCCGCCGCACCGCGGTCGCGGTCTCGAGGAGCTGCTCCTCGCGGAGGTCGAGCGAGAGGCGCGCGAGCGCGGACTCGCCACGATCCAGACGTGGACACTTCATCGACCGGATGCTGCAGGCCCGCGCCTTCAGCCCTCCACGGGCTGGGGCGCCGTCCCTGCCGACGACGCGCAGACGAAGTTCCAGCTGGCGAGCGGCTTCACGCTCGAGCAGGTGGAGCGCAACAGCGTCTTCGATCTGACCGGCGACTTCGCCCTCGTGCAGCGCATGCTCGCGGATGCCGTCGCGGTCGCCGGGGAGGAGTACCGGCCGATCCAGTGGACGTCGCCGACGCCGCCGGAGTACGTCGACGGGTTCGCCTACGCGCTGTCACGCATGTCGACCGATGTGCCGGCCGGCGGTCTCGTCATCGACGAGCAGCACTGGGACGCAGCGCGAGTCGAACGCCGCGACGCACGCTTGAAGGCACAGGGTCTCACCGTCTCGGTCGCGGCCGTGCTCCACGTGCCGACGGGCCGGGTCGCCGCGTACAACGAGCTCGTGATCGGCGAGGACCGTTCCGGCGCGACGCAGCAGTACGGCACGCTCGTCGTGAAGGAACACCGCGGCCACCGCCTGGGAACGATCGTGAAGTGCGCGAATCTGCTCCGCTGGCGCGACCTCGTGCCCCAGTCGCCGAGGGTCTCGACGTTCAACGCCGAGGAGAACCGCCACATGCTCGACATCAACGAGACCATCGGCTTCGTGCCGGCGTCGTACGCCGGGGCGTGGAAGAAGGTGCTCGAACACTGATCTGCGGCCCGCACCGGAGGTCACTCAGACGTGTGCCGCGCTCGGTCCGTCCACACCCGAGCGCGGCACCCGCTGGCAATGCGCGCAGAAGTGACTCGAGCGATTCGTGAACGACACGCGCACGATCGGACGGCCGCATCGGGGGCACGGCTCCCCGGTGCGGCCGTACGCGTTGAGCGAGTGCGCGAAGTATCCGGCCTGCCCATTGACGTTGACGTACTGCGCGTCGAAACTGGTGCCGCCTTCGGCCAGCGCTTTGTCGAGCACGTGGCGCACCTCGACGAGAAGGCGGTTCACGGCGCGGGTCGGCAGCGCGCGGGCGGGCGTCTCGGGGTGGATGCGCGCGGCCCACAGCGACTCGTCAGCGTAGATGTTGCCGACCCCGCTGACGACCGTCTGGTCGAGCAGCACGCGCTTGATCGCCGAGTCCTTGCGCGCGAGGGCACGCCGGAACCCGGCATCCGAGAACGCCGGATCGAGCGGGTCGCGCGCGATGTGCGCCACCTGCGCGGGGACGGATGCCTCGTCCCATCCGTGACCCCCGGGCGCCCCGTCGGGTGTGGCGATCAGGTCGTCGATCGCGAGCGAGCCGAATGTGCGCTGGTCGGCGAAGACGACCGAGAGCTCGCCGTGCACCGGATGTGCGAGGTCGATGCGCACGCGCTCGTGACGCTCAGGCGCCGCGCCCGGCGCACGCAGGAGCATCTGGCCGCTCATGCCGAGGTGGCCGATGACCGCCTCCTCGGAGGGAGCGCATTCCGCGTCGGCCTCCAGCGGAAGCCACAGGAATTTGCCGCGGCGGGCGGCGGCGCTGACGACGCGCCCGGTCAGGCGTGACTCGAAGTCCGAGCCGCCGCCGGCGTGCCGCGTCAGCGCCCGTTCGTCGAGCACGGTGACGCCCACCACGAGCGCTCCGGTGACGGCTGGGGCGAGGCCGGCGCGGACGACCTCGACCTCGGGAAGCTCAGGCACGTCCGCTGAGTGCGCGCCACGCCGTGAGCGCGGCGGCCATCTCGGCGTGCTTCTTGCTCGTGCCCGCGCCTTCCGCCGAGAGTTCGCCCACCGTCACGATCGCAGTGAAGCGTCGGTCGTGGTCGGGTCCCGTCGAGGTGACCTCGTACGCGGGAGGCAGCATGCCGGCGTGCGCGGCGAGCTCCTGCAGCGCCGTCTTCGGATCCATGGCCGCGCCGTAGCGCTCGGGGTCGGCGAGCAGCGGCTCCACGAGCCGCAGCACGAGTCCGGTCGCGGCGTCGGATCCGGTCGACAGATAGGTCGCCCCGAAGATCGCCTCCATGGTGTCGGCGAGGATCGAGTCCTTGTCGCGCCCGCCGGTGAGGATCTCGCCGCGGCCCAGCTTGAGATGCGCGCCCAGGCCGATGCCCCGGGCGATCTCGGCGAGGGCCACCGTGGAGACGACGCTGGCGCGCCGCTTCGCGAGTGCGCCCTCTTCGAGCTCGGGATGCCCCGTGAAGAGGCGCACCGTCACCGCCAGGCCGAGCACGGAGTCCCCGAGGAACTCGAGGCGCTCGTTGTGCGGAGCCTGTCCGTTCTCGTACGCCCAGGAACGATGCGTCAGCGCCAGCGACAGAAGCTCGGGGTCGATATCGACTCCGAGCTTCTGTGTGAGGTCTGAGAGCGTGTTCCGCTCCGCTGCGACGTCTGTCACGTCAGACCGTGCGCGACGATCAGACGTCGGCGACCTTGCGGCCCTTGTACTCGAGGAACAGCTCGGTGCCCTGCGAGTCGGTGACGACCTTCGCCTGGTGCGGACGGCTGTAGACGGTCTTGCCGTTCTCGACGGTCTTGACGAGCGTGGGGACCTCGGCCTTCCACTGCGCGCGACGCGAGCGAGTGTTGGAGCGGGAGACCTTCCGCTTCGGGGGGTTACCTGCCATGGCTAGCTCTCTTCTGTGTTCTCGACGCCGCTGTCAACCGCGGGGGCGCGGTGCATCGTCGTCGTGGCTCGTGGTGAAGTCCTGGAGCGCGGCCCATCGTGGATCGAGAGGCTCGCTCTGCGGCGTTCCGGTGTTCTCGGCCAGTCGCTCACCCGTGACCGGATCGAGTCCGGGGCAATCCGGCTGGCACACCGGCTGAAACGGAAGCGACAGGACGACCGCTTCCCTGACCAGAGTTTCAAGATCCACGTGGTCGTCTTGAACCTCGAAGTCAGTTTCTTCCTCCCCAGGATACGCGAAAAGCTCCTGAAACTCGACTTTGAGCCCTTCGGCGATGTCGATGAGGCAACGACTGCAGATGCCGCTGTACTCGGTGTCGACCTCTCCGGACACGAGAATGCCCTCGTGAACCGACTCGAGGCGAACGTCAAGGACGACCGGCTCACCCTGGGCGACGGCGACGAGCCCCTCGCCCCATTTCTCAGGAGCGGGGACCTCGAGGGTGTGCTCGCGCATCTCTCCGGAACGGTGGGCGATGTCGCGGACCGGGAGGACGAACGGACCCGTCACATGCTTTCTGACCACGGCTCCAGCCTAGCCGCGGTTTCTGGTCAGATGCCGCGCGCGCCGGTGTCGAGGAATCGCCCCACGGCGGGCGGCACGAACGGCGACACATCGCCCCCGAGCGACGCGACCTGCCGCACCAGCGAGCTCGAGACGAGCGCGTGCGCCGGATCAGGCAGCAGGAACACCGTCTCGACGTGCGCGAGGTGACGGTTCACGATCGCCATCGGCGTCTCGTATGCCACGTCGACCTGCGATCGGATGCCCTTGACGAGGACGCCGGCTCCGACATCCGTCGCGTAGTCCACCAGGAGGCCCATGCTCCACGAGGCGACGATCACGTCGCCCTCGATCTCGGCCTCGGCGATGGACTGCTCGAGCAGCGACTGGCGCTGCGCGATGGGGAGCATCGCCTCCTTGCCGGGGTTGTGCACGACCAGCACGTGAAGCTGGTCGTACAGCGAGGCGGCGCGGCGGATCACGTCGAGATGACCGAGGGTCGGCGGATCGAACGATCCCGGGACGACGGCGATCCGGCTGCTCATGCGGTCCAGCCTAGTGGGCCGTCCGAAGGCCCTCGGACGCGTCAGTTCTTGGCGAGGGCGGCGCGCTCCGCCATGCCGACGTTGCGCTCGAGGGCGGCGGCGAGCCCGGGATGCCGCAGCAGCGCGGGGTCCTCGGCGAGCAGCCGCTCGGCCGCCACACGTGCCTCGGAGATGATGTCGGCGTCCTTCACGACCCGCAGCAGTCGCAGCGACGAGCGCGCCCCGGACTGCGCGTCGCCGAGCACGTCGCCCTCACCCCTCAGTTCGAGGTCGGTCTCCGCGAGGGCGAAGCCGTCGAGGGTCGACGCGACGGCTTCCACACGCTCGCGGGCGGGTGTGCCGAGCGGCGCCTCGGTCACCAGGAGGCAGAGCCCCGGGATTCCGCCGCGTCCCACGCGTCCGCGCAGCTGGTGCAGCTGCGAGACACCGAACCGGTCGGCCTCGAGGATCGCCATCGTCGAGGCGTTCGGCACGTCGACGCCGACCTCGACCACGGTCGTCGCCACGAGCACGTCGATGTCGCCCCGGGCGAACGCCTGCATGATCGCGTCCTTCTCGTCCGACGGCATCTTGCCGTGGAGGACCTCGACGCGGATGTTCGAGAACGACGGATGCCGCAACAGCAGGTCCGCGACCTGGACGACGCCCCAGCGGGTCCGGGCCGCCTCGCCCCCCGTGTCGCCGGCGGGCTCGTCGGCGGTGTCGTCCTTGGTGAGCTTCTCGGCGTCGATGGCGGCGCACACGACGAACGCCTGACGCCCCTGTGCGACCTCTTCCGCGACGCGCTCCCATACTCGCGCGAACCAGCCCGGACGTTCCGCGAGGGGCGCGACGAAGGTCTCGATGCCCGCCCGGCCGGCGGGCATGGTGCGAATCGTCGACACATCGAGATCGCCGAACACCGTCATCGCCACGGTGCGCGGGATGGGGGTGGCGGTCAGCACGAGCGCGTGCGGTGACGATCCCTTGGCGCGCAGCGACTCGCGCTGCTCGACACCGAAGCGGTGCTGTTCGTCGACGACGACGAGACCGAGGTCGGCGAAGGTCGTGCTCTCGCTCAGGAGCGCGTGCGTCCCGACGACGATGAGCGCCTGTCCGGACGCGGCGCGCAGCGCCGCCTTGCGGCGCTCCGCCGCGGCGAGCTGCCCCGTGAGGAGCGTGGGCATGAGCTCGGGGGCGAGCTTCGGCCCCAGCATCCGTGCGATCGACCGCACGTGCTGCGCCGCCAGGACCTCAGTCGGCGCGATGAGGGCGGACTGACCGCCGGATTGCGCGACCTGGAGCATGGCGCGCAGCGCGACGAGCGTCTTGCCCGAGCCGACCTCGCCCTGGACGAGGCGGTTCATGGGCCAATCGCCCTGCAGGTCGCGCGCGACGTCGTCGCCGACGGTGATCTGGTCGGGCGTCCGCGGGAACGGCAGGGCCTCGTCGAATCGCTCGAGCAGCGTTCCCCCAGCGCGCTTGGTCGCCGACAGCGCACGCACGAACTGGCGCTGCTGCAGGAGCGCGACCTGGAGGACGAAGGCCTCCTGCATGCGCAGTGTGGCGCGCGCCGGGTCGATCTGCTCGAAGTCGGTCGGGCGGTGGATGTGCTCGATGGCGGACCTGGCCTCGATGAGGCCGTGCCGTGCGCGCAGCTCGTCGGTGAGCGGCTCGGGCACCTCGCCGAGTCCGTCGAGGACGAGTTCGACGATCTTCTGCAGCTGCCAGCTCGCGACGGTGCTCGTCGCCGGGTAGATCGGGATGGGAAGGTTGGCGTTCGCCTGCACCTTGAGCCGCGCCGTGTCGGCATCTTCGAACAGCTCGTAGTCGGGGTGCGCGAGCTGCTGGGCCCCTTTGTAGATGCCCACCTTGCCCGCGAAGATGCCCTGCCGCCCGGGCTGCAGATCGCGCACCCGCCACGACTGGTTGAAGAAGGTCAGCGACATCTCGCCGTTGCCGTCGCTGATCACGACTTCGAGCAGCGAACCGTTGCGGTTCTTCATCCGCCGTTCGCTGACACGGCGCACCTCGGCGACGATCGTTACCGGCTCGCCGAGCGGCAGTGTCGAGATCGGCGTCAGCTCGCCATGGCGGGCGTAGCGGCGGGGATAGTGGACGAGCAGATCGCCGACCGTCGTCATGCCGAACGCGCGCTCGAGCGCCGCCGCCGTCTTGCCGCCGATCGCGCCGCCGAGGCTCGAGTCGAGGGTGAAGGAGGCCACGCCACGAGTCTAGGAGCGACCCGCGACGTGCCGCTGCGCTAGCCGAAGATGGACTCCACGATCTCGGACAGGAACGCACGCCCGTTCCGGTTCACCGTGGAGAGGTAGATCCACACCCCGTCGCGCGCGACGATCATCTCCTCGGTGTCGGTCCCCTGTCCCGGGAGCACGCAGAAGTCGGCGCCGAAGTCATCCGACACCTGGCAGGTGTAGCCCTGCGCGGGAAGGTCCGCAACCGCGGCGGTGACCGCCTCCGGCGTCGCGGTGCTGATCAGCAGCAGCATCCCGGTCGCGTCGCCGACGATCCAGTCGCAGCCCAGCGCGAGCGTCGCGCCCTCGGGAGCCGGGCGCACGAAGCCCTCACCGTTGCTCTGCAGCGTCATGTCACCGACCGCGGCCTGCCACGTCGCGGGCGTCGCGAGGTTGTTGCAGTCCGTCGGCAGCGTGACGGCTGCGGACGAGGTCGGTGTCGGTGTCGGCGTCGAGCTCGGAGACTCCGAGGGCGATGCCGACGTCGTCGGCGACGTCGTCGGAGAACCGCCGCCGCTCGCGCAACCCGTCAGCACGAGTACGGCCGCGACGAACGCGATCACCGCCGATGAAACCCTGATGCCGCTGCGATTCATCTCGACCCCCGTCGATTCCGGACTCCCCCACTCGCGATCATAGGGGCGGCCGCGACCGGGCCGCACAGCGGCTGGCCGATATCGTGGGAGCGTGACGCGCATCATCGCCGGCCGTGCGGGCTCGCTCCTGCTCGATGTGCCGGACGCCGGCACCCGGCCCACGAGCGATCGCGTGCGCGAGTCGCTCTTCGGCGCGCTGGAGTCCGCGGACGCGCTCCGCGACGCCGCCGTGCTCGACCTCTACGCCGGCTCGGGCGCACTCGGGCTCGAGGCGGTGAGTCGCGGTGCGGCCTCCGCCGACCTCGTCGAGAAGTCCCCGCGCGCCGCGACCATCGTCCAGCGCAACGCGGGCCGGGTCACGAAGGCCGTGGGGACCGGCAGCACGATCCGAGTGCACCGTGCATCGGCCGACGCCTTCCTGCGGTCGGCCCGCGGACCCTTCGATCTGGTCTTCCTCGACCCGCCCTACGACCTGGGCGAGACGGAGCTGTCGTCGACCCTGGCGCTGCTCGTGCCGGTCCTGGCCGCCGGCGCGGACGTCGTGATCGAGCGCGCGACGCGCTCCCCCGAGCCGAACCTGCCCCACGGCCTCGTCGCCACGCGCTCGAAGCGCTACGGCGACACGGCGATGTGGTGGGCGACCACCGCCGACTGATCGACGGAGAGCTGAGAAGCGTCGCTCCGACGCCGGATCAGCCGGTGCCCGCGTCCCAATCACGGTAGGGGTCCCAGCCGCCGCGGCCATCGTGAGGCCTCCCGTCGACGAGCACGGCGTCCTGGCCCCGCGCCTGCACCACGCCCACGCGGACGAACCCGTGCGGCAGCGATCGGTTCGCCGGGAACGTCGCGAGCAGCGCGTGATCCTCACCGCCCGCGAGGGCCGATGCGACGTCCGATCCCAGCGCCGTCGACTCGAGGGCGATGGTGACGTCGGATGCCGCGGCCATGCGCGACGCGTCGAGCACGAGGCCGTCCGACACGTCCATCATCGCCGTCGCACCCGCGTCGGCCGCCTCGGGACCGAGCCACACGGGAGGCGACGGACGCAGCTGCGCCGCGAGATCGGCGAGCTCCGCATGATCGAGCAGACTCTCGTCGACCGGGACCGGGTGGCCCGCGGCATCCGTGAATCGCTCGAAGAGGATGCCGAGGCCGCGCGCCGCGCGTCCGAGCTCGCCCGCCACGGCGACGAGGTCGCCAGGCTCGGCGCCGGAGCGCAGCACCGGTGAGCGACCTGCCAGCGCACCCAGCGCGGTGACCGCGATCGTGAGCGTGTCGGACACCGTCAGGTCGCCGCCCTCGACGCGGCAGCCGGGCGCGAGGTCGCGGCAGGCCGCGCGCAGCCCGTCGGCGATGCCGGTGACGAAGGAGAGCCGTGTCGCATCGGGCATGGCGAGGGCGACGAGCAGGGCGGTCGGGGTCGCACCCATCGCGGCGACGTCCGCGAGGTTGACGGCAGCCGCCTTGTACCCGAGGTCGAACGCGCTCGACCATGCGAGGCGGAAGTCAGGACCGTGGACGAGAGTGTCGACCGTCGCCACCACCCGGCCGTCCGCGGCGGCGATCACGGCGGCGTCGTCGCCCGGTCCGACGAGGGCGTTCGACTCGCCGAGGCGCTCCAGGATGCGCCGCAGGATGCGCCCCTCGCTGAGCTCGCCCACCGTCGGATCCATGCGCTCGTCGACCACACGACCACGCTACCGGTGCCGACGATCCCCACCGCGCCGCCGGGTTAGCCTGGAACGGTGCGTGTTCTCCCCTCCCTGGTTGCGTTCGGGCTCACGATGGTGGCTGCCGTCGGCTTGACGGGGTGCACCACCACCGTCGACCTCGATCCCGCGGAAGCCGCGAACGACCCGCTCTGTGCGGAGGTCACCTCGAACCTCCCCGGGACGGTCAGCGGACAGGCGCGCCGGTGGACCGACGCTCAGGCCACCGGGGCGTGGGGCGATCCGGCCACGGTGCTGCTCACGTGCGGCGTCGAGCCGCCGGGGCCGACCACCCTCCCCTGCCAGGACGTCGCGGGCGTCGACTGGATCATCGACGACTCCGACGCGCCTCGCTTCCGTGTGACGACGTTCGGCCGCACCCCCGCCGTGGAGATCTACCTCGACACGACCGCGGACGAGAACGGCGAGGGCGTGTCGAGCCGCGATGTGCTCGACGCCCTGTCGCCGATCGTCAGCGTGCTGCCCGTCGACGGCCAGTGCCTCGATCGCGGCGAGGCGACCCCCGCTCCCTGAGTCCCCGACTCAGCGAACCGCGCGGACGGAGACCGTCTGCCGGGCGCGCTCGAGTGCCGTGTCGATGAGCTCCGTGATGAGCTCGGGGTACGACATCCCGGACGCGATCCAGCACTTCGGGAACATCGAGATCGGTGTGAACCCCGGCATGGTGTTGAGTTCGTTGACGTAGAGCCCGTCCGCGGCGAGGAAGAAGTCGACGCGCGCGAGACCCTTGCCGTCGACTGCCTGGAAGGCACGGATGCCGAGCTCCTGGATCGCCGCGATCTCGCGGTCCGTCAGGTCCGCGGGGCAGACGACCTCGGCACCGTCGCCACCGAGGTACTTGCCTTCGAAGTCGTAGAACTCGCGCGTCGTGAGCACGATCTCGCCGGGCAGCGACGCGCGCGGGGCGGCACCGCCGCGTCCTTCGAGGATCGCGACCTCGACCTCGCGGCCGACGATCGCCGACTCGATGAGCACCTTGTCGTCCTCGGCGAACGCGAGGGCGAGCGCCGCATCGAGCTCCGAGGCATCGTGGACCTTCGAGACGCCGACGCTCGACCCGGCGCGCGCGGGCTTCACGAAGGACGGCTCACCGAGGGCCGCAGCATCCGCTCGCACGCCCTCGGGGTCGCGGTCCCAGCGCTCCTGCGTCACGGTGACCCAGGGAGAGACGGGCACGCCCGCCGCCTGCAGGACGATCTTCATGAAGTGCTTGTCCATGCACAGCGCGGAGTCGAGCACACCGCCGCCGGCGTACGGGATCTCCAGCGTGTCGAAATAGCCCTGGATCGTTCCGTCCTCGCCGTGCACGCCGTGCAGGATCGGGAGGACGACGTCGAGGGCGCCCAGGTCGTCGACGGTCCCGTCGGCGCGACGGACGCGCAGTTCGCGCTCCCCGACCTCGGGCCACAGCACACGGGTGCCGTTGTCGACGACCTCCGGAAGCCGTTCCGCGTCGAGGGCGAACTTGTCGGGGTCGTCGTCCTCGAGGACGAACACCCCGTCGCGCGTGATCCCGACGGGGATCACGCGGTAGCCGTCACGGTCGATCGCCCGCAGCACCCCGCCCGCCGTTGCGGAACTGATCGAGTGCTCGCTGGATCGACCGCCAAAGAGCACCGCCACCGCCGGCTTGTCCATTCGTCGTCCTCTCGCCCTGGGGGGTGTCGTCGTCGGTCGTAAGGTGCGGCGCGATGTCGCGAGGGTTCATGGTGCCGTCGAGCACCATCTTCACCTGCTCGACGATGGGCATCTGCACGCCCACCTCCCGCGCCAGCTGCAGGATGGGCGCGACGGACGCGAGCCCCTCCGCCGTCTGGTTCATCTGCTTGACGACATCGTCGAAGCGATAGCCCTGGCCGAGCAGTCGCCCGGCGGTGTTGTTGCGGCTGAGCGGCGACTGGCACGTCGCGATGAGGTCGCCGAGCCCGGCGAGCCCCTGGAGCGTCTCGTGCTGGGCGCCGAACGCCACCGCGAAGTCCGTCATCTCGACCAGGCCGCGCGTGATGATCGAGGCCTTCGTGTTCTCGCCGTAGCCGACGCCGTCGACGATGCCGATCGCCACCGCGATGAGGTTCTTGAGCACGCCGCCGAACTCGGTGCCGATCACGTCGGTGTTGACGAACGTGCGGAAGTACTTGTTGCGAGCGAGCCGGGCGACCGCCTCGGCCGTCTCCTGGCTCGTGGACGAGATGACGGCCGCCGTCGGCTGCTCGCGGGCGATCTCGAGGGCGAGGTTGGGGCCGGAGGCGACCGCGATGCGCGCGGGGTCGCAGTGCAGCTCCTGCTCGATCACCTGGCTCATGCGCAGGCCCGTGCGCCGCTCGACGCCCTTCATGAGCGACACGACGGGCGCGTCGCTCTGCGCGATCAGCGGGCGGACCGCTTTGAGGTTCTGGCGCACCGCCTGGCTCGGGATCGACAGATAGATCTGCTCGGCACCCTCGAGCGCCTCCGACAGGTGGTGGGTGGCGTGCATGTCGCGCGGCAGGTTGATGCCGGGGAGGTACTCGCTGTTGCGCTTGCCCTCCTGGATCTCGCTGGCGAGCTCGGGGCGACGTGCCCACATCGTGACGTGGGCACCGCCGTCGGCGAGGATCTTGCCGAACGTCGTGCCCCAGCTGCCCGCGCCGACGACGGCGACGCGCGGGCGCGCGGCATCCTGCCTACGGCTCAAGGCGCCCCGTCTCCTTCTGGCCGTGATCGGCCGGGTTCCAGCGCTCCGCAGGTGCGGGCTCGCCACGCAGCTGCGAGAGGAGGCCTGAGATGTCGGCCATCACGGCGTCCGTCGCCTCGACGAGCGCCGTCTGCGACGAGGCCGACCCGGCATACGCCGACAGGTCCACCGGGTCGCCCACGATCACGCGCACGCGGCGGCGCAGCGGCCAGAGCTTGAGCTTCCCGTAGCGCGGGAGCACCTGCTGCGAGCCCCACTGCGCCATGGGGATGACCGGGATGCCTCCGGCCAGCGCGAGGCGGACGGCTCCGGTCTTGCCGCGCATGGGCCACAGGTTCGGCTCGCGGGTGAGCGAGCCCTCCGGGTAGACGATCACTCCGCGACCGTGCTCCACGAGCGTCTGCGACGCCTCGAGCGTGGCGCGAGCCGCGGCGGCCGACGTCGCACGAGCGACCGGCACCATCCCCGTGATGCGCAGGACCCACCCCAGCACCGGCACGCGGAACAGACTCTCTTTCGCCATGAACCGGGGCGCACGGCCCAGCCGCCACACGGCGAGGGCGACAACGAGCGGATCGATCTCGCTCATGTGGTTCGGAGCGAGGACGTACGCACCGTCGCGCGGGAGCTTCCTGCCGTCTTCGATCTCCAGTTTGAAGAGCAGACTCAGGAGCGGCACGAGGAGGCCGGCCAGCGGCCAGAAGGCGCTCGGTCGCGTCTTCTCGGCCGACGCGCGCGGACGATCGGTGGCCACCGGGTTATCCGATGACGTCGAAGTCGGCGCCGAGCTGGTCGAGCTTGGCGAAGAACTTCTCGTAGCCGCGACGGATGATCCCGACGTTGCGGACGACCGACTCCCCTTCGGCGGCCAGTGCCGCGATCACGTAGCTGTATCCGCCGCGCAGGTCGGGGACTTCCACGTCGGCGCCGTGAAGCGGTGTCGGGCCGTTGATCACGGCGGCCTGCTCCAGGGCTCGGCGGGGAACGCGACGGCCGGGCGCATCGATCCCGTCGCGGTGCACCGCGATGTCGGCGCCCATCAGGTTGAGCGCCTCGGTGAATCCGAGCCGGTTCTCGTACACGGTCTCGTGCACGGTCGAGGTGCCCTCGGCCTGCGTGAGCGCGACGATGAGCGGCTGCTGCCAGTCGGTCATGAAGCCGGGGTGCACATCGGTCTCGACGACGACGGGCTTCAGGGCCCCTCCGCGACGGAACTGGATGCCGTCCTCGCGGACGTCGAACCATCCGCCGGCCTTGCGGAAGACGTTGAGGAACGTCAGCATCTCCTGCTGCCGCGCTCCGCCGACGAAGATGTCACCGTCGGTCGCGAGCGCCGCGCACGCCCACGAGGCGGCCTCGTTGCGGTCGAAGATCGCGCGGTGGTCGTACCCGCGCAGCGAATCGACGCCCTCGATGAAGATGACGCGGTTCGGCTCGTACGAGATGATGGCGCCCATCTTCTGGAGCACCGCGATGAGATCCATGATCTCGGGCTCGATCGCGGCGTTCCGCAGCTCCGTCACGCCCTTCGCCCGCACGGCGGTGAGCAGCACCTGCTCGGTCGCGCCGACGCTCGGATACGGCAGCTCGATGTTCGCGCCGTGCAGGCCGTCGGGGGCGGTGATGCGGATGCCCTCGTAGCTCTTGTCGACGACGGCGCCGAAGGCGCGCAGCGCGTCCATGTGGAAGTTGATCGGGCGGTCCCCGATGCGGCACCCGCCGAGGTCGGGGATGAGCGCCTCGCCGAGGAGGTGCAGCAGCGGCCCGCAGAAGAGGATCGGGATGCGGGAGGCCCCGGCGTGCGCGTCGATCTCCTCGAAGTGCGCGGCGACGGCCCCGCTCGGGTCGAGGTGGATCGTGCCCTCCTCCTCGCCGTCCACGACGCGGACGCCGTGGACTTCGAGAAGCGAGCGGACCACCTGGACGTCGCTGATATCGGGGACGTCGCGCAGCGTGCTGGCGGTCTCTCCCAGGAGAGCTGCGACCATCGCCTTCGTGACGAGGTTCTTGGCGCCCTTCACCTCGACGCGTCCGGTCAGCGGTCGCCCGCCCCGGATCGCGAGGACTTCGCCGGTCCGTTCCTGCTCTTCCGCTTCGGCAGTGGTGCTTTCGCCGGCGGCGACGTTCAGGAGCGGCTTCATCCGGTGGTCCTCACTTGGTGTGCAGAGGGGGCTTGCGACGGTCGGGTGCCCGGGGTCTGGGCACCCGGCCCGGCTTACGGAACGGGAAGTGTCCGCGGCCGCCACGCCTCTCGGCGAGCCTCGAACTGCGCGATCCTGTCTGCGTCGCGCAGCGTGAGCCCGATGTCGTCGAGCCCTTCGAGAAGCCGCCACCTAGTGTAATCGTCGATCTCGAAAGGGAGCTCCAGCGCGCCGATGCGCGCGGTGCGGGCGTCGAGGTCGACTGTCATCGACACGCCGGGGTCCGCCTCGATGGCGGCCCATGCGGCCTCGAGGTCGGCCTCCGAGATCACTCCGGCGACGAGGCCCTGCTTGCCCGCGTTCCCGCGGAAGATGTCGGCGAACCGTGGGCTCAGCACGACCTTGAACCCGAAGTCGCGCAACGCCCAGACGGCGTGCTCACGGCTCGAGCCGGTGCCGAAGTCGGGGCCGGCGACGAGGATGCTGGCACCCGCGTAGGCCGGCTGGTTCAGCACGAACTCTGGGTCCTGGCGCCAGCTGGCGAACAGGGCGTCCTCGAAACCCGTCTTGGTGACGCGCTTCAGGTAGACGGCCGGGATGATCTGGTCGGTGTCGACCGCGGAGCGCTTCAGCGGCGCGGCGATGCCGGTGTGCGTCGTGAACTTCTCCATGTCAGGCCTCCGTGCCCTCGGCTGCGGCCGCGACGGGCGCGGGAAGGTCGCCCGGGCTCGCGAGGCGGCCCATGACGGCGGTGGCCGCGGCGACGAGCGGCGAGACGAGGTGCGTGCGGCCGCCCTTGCCCTGACGGCCCTCGAAGTTGCGGTTGCTCGTGGACGCGCAGCGCTCTCCAGGAGCGAGCTGGTCGGGGTTCATGCCGAGGCACATGGAGCAGCCGGCGAAGCGCCACTCCGCGCCGAAGTCCTCGATGACCTTGTCGAGGCCCTCGGCCTCGGCCTCGAGGCGGACCCGGGCCGAGCCCGGGACGACCATGACACGGACACCGTCCGCCTTCTTGCGACCTTCGATGACCGACGCGAACGCACGGAGGTCCTCGATGCGGCTGTTCGTGCACGACCCCATGAACACGGCGTCGACGGGCACCTCTTTGAGCGGGGTGCCGGGAACGAGATCCATGTATTCGAGCGCACGCTCTGCGGCGGCGCGCTCGTTGGGGTCGGCGAAGTCTTCCGGCGACGGGACGGACGCGCTCAGCGAGACGCCCTGGCCCGGATTGGTGCCCCACGTCACGAACGGCTCGAGCTCGGCGGCGTCGAGGAACACCTCGGCGTCGTACACCGCGCCCTCATCGCTGGGGAGCGTCCGCCAGTAGGCGACGGCGTCGTCCCAGTCCTGGCCGGTCGGCGCGTGCTCACGGCCCTTCACGTACGCGAAGGTGGTCTCGTCGGGCGCGACCATTCCGGCGCGGGCGCCGGCCTCGATCGACATGTTGCAGATCGTCATGCGGCCCTCCATGGAGAGGGACCGGATGGCGCTGCCGCGGAACTCGAGCACGTAGCCCTGCCCGCCGTTCGCACCGATCTTGGCGATGATCGCCAGCACGATGTCCTTGGCGGTGACGCCGGGCTTCAGCTCGCCCTCGACCGTGATGGCCATGGTCTTGAAGGGCTTGAGCGGGAGCGTCTGCGTCGCGAGGACATGCTCGACCTCGCTGGTGCCGATGCCGAACGCCATCGCGCCGAACGCGCCGTGCGTGGAGGTGTGCGAGTCTCCGCAGACCACCGTGATGCCCGGCATGGTCAGACCCAGCTGCGGTCCGACGACGTGGACGATGCCCTGCTCCTTGTCGCCGAGCGAGTGCAGGCGCACGCCGAACTCGGCGGCGTTGCGCCGCAGCGTCTCGATCTGGGTGCGGCTCGTGAGGTCGGCGATCGGCTTGTCGATGTCGAGCGTCGGGGTGTTGTGGTCCTCGGTCGCGATCGTCAGGTCGAGGCGCCGCACCGGGCGGCCCTCCGCCCGCAGACCGTCGAAGGCCTGGGGGCTGGTGACCTCGTGCACCAGGTGCAGGTCGATGTAGATCAGGTCCGGCTGACCGTCTTCGCCGCGGACGACGACGTGATCGTCCCACACCTTCTCGGCGAGGGTACGGGGACGGTCGGGAATGCCGGATGCATCGGTCGTGCTCATTGCTAGTCGTTCTCCTCTGTGGGACTGCGCCCGAAAGGGGTGGGGCCCGCGACGAACTCCGCGACGAGGGAGGCCTGGGGACTAGGACTCGTCGCGGCCGCTAAGGAGAAGGCGAGCGATCCGCACGTGCCCAGGCTACCACCGCCGAAACGGGCACCCGTGCCGCCGCCGTCATCTGCCGTCTCCCCCGCGCCTCCCGCGCCTCCCGCGCCTCGGGCCGCCGACGGCGGTCGGCGGCCCGAGGGATACGGCTGAGGAAGGAGATCAGCGAGCGTCGTCCGAACGGGGCTGATCGACCGTGGGAGGGGTGCCCTTCTCGTCCGCCACGACGGCGGCGGCAGCATCCGCGTTCGGCATCTTCTTCTCACGCGCGGACGCGACGAGGCTCGCCACCGTCGCGACCAGCATCGAGATGATGATGACGCCGAGCGACATCCACGTCGAGATCTCGGGCGCCCATTCGATCGGCTCGCCGCCGTTGATGAACGGAAGCTCGTTGACGTGCATGGCGTGGAAGACGAGCTTCAGACCGATGAAGGCCAGGATGAACGCGATGCCGTAGTGCAGGTAGCGGAGGCGATCGAGGAGGTCGCCGAGGAGGAAGTAGAGCTGGCGGAGGCCCATGAGCGCGAAGATGTTCGCCGTGAACACGATGAACGCGCTCTGGGTGATGCCGAAGATCGCGGGGATCGAGTCGATCGCGAACAGCAGGTCGGTCACGCCGATCGCCGCGAACACGATGATCATCGGCGTCCACATCTTCTTGCCGTCCACGACCGTGCGGATCTTCGCGCCGTCGTAGTGGTCGCTGATGTCGATCGTGCGGCGCAGCATGCGCACGACGAAGTTCTCCTGCTTCACGTCGGAGTCGTGGTCGCCGCCCGGGAAGGCCTGGCGCCACGCCGTCCACACGAGGAACGCGCCGAAGATGTAGAAGACCCAGCTGAACTCCTCGATGACGGCGGCGCCGACCATGATGAAGATGCCGCGCAGCACGAGGGCGATGATGATCCCCACCATCAGGACTTCCTGCTGATAGCGCCGCGGAACCGCGAACTGGCTCATGATCAGCACGAAGACGAAGAGGTTGTCGATCGACAGGCTGTATTCCGTGAGCCAGCCGGCGACGAACTGGCCGGCGTACTCGGGCCCGGCGACGATCCACATGATGCCCGCGAAGATGAGCGCGAGGGTCACGTAGAAGACGACCCAGAGCGTGGACTCACGCGTCGAGGGGATGTGGGGCCGCTTGAGGATGAGCAGCAGATCCGCGAGCAGGATCAGGGTGAGGATCACGAGTGATCCGATTTCGAACCACAGCGGGAGTTCGAGGTCCATGGAGGGCCTTTCGAAGGGACGTGAGAGGGGTCGGCGGAATCCGAAAGTCTCTCCCCCGCCGGCTGACCGCCTGCGGCGCGCACCCGGGGTCGCAGTGTCGGGACCCGTGATGACGGATGCGCGGTGTCGGGATACTCCCTCTCGCTCGCAACAGAATACAGGCTCGGCGGGCTGCGATCAGCGCCCGTGAGACGATCCAGGCGATGCGGACACTGACACGGTGAGAGACAATTCGGAGGATGGGGATGGCCGACGACGACGTGCCGGGCGACGCCGAACTCGTGGTGCTGGCTGCGGGCGGGAGCGAGCACGCCTTCCGCACGCTGTACCGGGCGTACGTGCGCCCGGTCTACTGGCTGGCGCACGGGCTCGTCGGCAACCCGGCGGACGCCGAGGAGGTCACCCAGGAGACGTTCCTCGTCGCCTGGCGCAAGCTCCCCGACCTCGACCTGGTCGGCGATTCGCTCCTGCCCTGGCTCGCGACGATCTGCCGGTTCCAGTCCGCGAACCGCATCCGCCGGCAGCGGCGCGACCGCGAGCACACCGGGGCCGCGGCCGACGAGACCCTGCCGTCCACGGTCGACGTCGAGCAGCAGGTGATCGACGACCGCCTGGCGGAGGCGATCCTGCACGAGGTCGCCGGACTCGGCGAGCTCGATCGGGCGATCTTCCGGCTGTGCGCGACCGAAGGGTACGCGTACCAGGCGGCCGCCGACGAGCTCGGTGTCGCGCACGGCGTCGTCCGCAACCGTCTCTCCCGCATCCGCACCCGACTGCGGACCGTTGTGAAGGAGAGCACATGAGCACGCAGCCCCCGGGTCCCGAGACCCCCGCATCCCTCCCCGAGCTCAGCAGCGAGCGCATCGACGAGATCGAGGACGCTCTCTTCGCCGACATCGCGCACGAGCGGGCACGCCTGTCCGCACGGCGCACGCGACGAGGACGCCTCTGGATCGCCGGCGGCGCGGCAGCCGCGGTGATCGCCGTCGCGGCCGTCATCGCCCCGTCGGTGGGCTCATTGGTCAGTCCCTCAGGGGGCGGCGTCGGCGACGAATACGCCGTCGCGCCCGTCGCGCCCGCCGACTCCGGGCCCGGCGCGAACACGACGGACTCCTCGGGTGCCGACACGCGCGAATCCGCACCGCTCACGGTCGCCCCGGGAGCAGCCGGCGACACCGCCGCCGGCTCGGCGGCCGCTGATCGCGACATCATCACCACGGCCTCTGCGACGGTCACCGCCGAGGAGGTCGACGTGGCCGCGCGGACCATCGCCAACTCGGCAGTCGCCCACAGCGGCTATGTCGAGTCGATGAGCGTCGGAAGCGACGGCACGGTGTACCCGGTGAGTCCCAGCGACGGCGGCATCGTCTACGACACCATGCCCTACCCGTATCCGACGGACGGCGCGTGGATCACCGTCCGCGTCCCCGCCGACCAGCTGCAGAGCGTCGTCGACGAGCTCGGCGACGTGGGCGAGGTGACGGCGACCAACCTGTCCCGTCAGGACGTCACCGAGCAGACGGTGGATCTCGAGGCCCGCATCGATGCGGCACAGGCGTCTGTGGACCGCCTCACCGAGCTGATGGCACAGGCGCAGAGCGTCGCCGATCTCATCGCCGCGGAGTCCGCGCTCTCGGAACGCCAGGCGACGCTGGAGTCCTACCAGCAGCAGCTCGAGATGCTCGACGACCAGGTCGCCATGTCGACGCTGTCTGTCACGGTCGTGCCCGAGGTCGAGCCGGTGACCGCCGATCCCGCCGGGTTCGGCGACGGCCTCGCCGCCGGCTGGAACGGCCTCGTCGCCACGCTCAACGGCATCGTGGTGGCGCTCGGCTTCCTCCTGCCCTGGCTCGCCGTGGCGGCCGTGATCGCCCTCGTGGTGTGGGGCATCGTGCGACTCGTGCGCGGGCGTCGGCGTCGGCGGACGGGTGCTGCGACCCCGCCTCCCTCGTCGGTCGAAGCCGACCAGCCGCGCTGAGCACTGCGGCGCCGGCGTGTGCCGGTACAGCGAAGAGCCCCCGGGTCCTGGTGGACTCGGGGGCTCTGTCACGCGTGTGACCCCAGCGGGATTCGAACCCGCGTTACCGCCGTGAGAGGGCGGCGTACTAGGCCGCTATACGATGGGGCCGTACAGCGCGCCGCAACCGAGGTTGCGACGTTGTTGCCTGACTGGTGACCCCAGCGGGATTCGAACCCGCGTTACCGCCGTGAGAGGGCGGCGTACTAGGCCGCTATACGATGGGGCCGTTCAGGCAACCGTTCGATTATGCCACGGGCCACAACCCCTCTCCAAATCGACGCGGGCACAGGCGCGCCGCCCCCTCATCGCTTGCTCCGACGACGCCGTAGCGCTTGACTCGACGCATGCGAGTCACGAAGTTCGAGCACGCCACCCTGACCCTCGTCGACACCGGCAGCACGGTCGTCATCGACCCGGGGTCGTTCACGGCCCCGCTCGGAGACCTCGAGGGCGTCGTCGCGATCGTCATCACGCACGAGCACCCCGACCACTGGACACCGGACCACCTGGACCGCATCCTCCAGACGTTCCCGGGGACGCCGATCTTCGCCCCCGAGGGCGTATCGAAGGCGGCCGAGGGTTACAACGTGACGATCGTCCATCCGGGCGACGTCGTCGAGGTCGAGCCGTTCCGCCTCGAGTTCTTCGGCGGCCGGCACGCGGTGATCCACGAGTCGATCCCGGTCGTCGACAACGTGGGAGTGCTCGTGAACGACGAGTTCTACTACCCCGGAGACTCGTACGCCGTCCCGAAGGGACGAGCGGTGAAGCTGCTGGCGTCTCCGGTCGGCGCCCCATGGCTCAAGATCGGCGAGGCGATGGACTTCGTGCTCGCCGTCGCCCCGCGGCGCGTCTTCGGCACGCACGACATGACGCTGTCGGTCGCGGGCCGCGACATGGGCCGCGCGCGCCTGGGCTGGGCGGCCGAGCAGGACGGCGGGGAGCTCCTCGCACTGAACCCCGGGGACAGCACCGACATCTGAACCGGGAGCGCCGGAAGACGCCGCAGAACGCGGACGACGGATGCCGCAGCGGCTTCGACCCGCGGCATCCGTCGTCACATTCTTCGGTGCTTACTGTGCGTCGAGGTCCGTCTCGAGCAGAGCGACCAGGGCGTCCAGCGCCTCTTCCGCGCCGTCGCCGTCGGCCTTGAGGGTCACGACGGTCCCCTGCGAGGCACCGAGGCCCATCAGCGACAGGATGCTGCCGGCGTTGAGGTCGGCACCGCCCTCGACCGCGATCGTGACCGGGACGGGCTGCGCCTGCACGGCCTGCACGAAGAGCTTCGCGGGGCGGGCGTGGAGTCCCGAACTGCTGGCGATGGTGGCCTGACGTTCTGCCATGGTTCTCTCCTGTCTGTGTCGGACCTCGGCGGTCGACGATTCCGATTCTGGCGGACGACGACCTCAGGCCGCCACGGGTACGCGCGCTTCGGCCTCTTCGAGCTCCTTCGGGGCGATCCACTTCTTGAGGGCGATCACCGTGAGGGCCGAGACGACCGTGCCCGCGGCCAGGGCGATCAGGAACCCCCAGATCGGGTTGATCGCGAAGAGGACGAAGATGCCGCCGTGAGGCGCCAGCGATTGGACGGCGAACGCCATGCTGAGCGCGCCGGTGACCGCGCCACCCGCCATCATCGCCGGGATGACGCGGAGCGGGTCCGCCGCGGCGAACGGGATCGCGCCCTCGCTGATGAACGCCGCGCCGAGCAGCCAGGCCGCCTTGCCGTTCTCACGCTCGACCGGGGGGAACATGTTTCGCGCCAGCACTGTGGACGCGAGCGCCATCGCGAGCGGGGGGACCATGCCGGCGGTCATGACCGCGGCCATGATCAGGTACGGCGTGGTGTTCTCCGCCGACGCGGACGCCAAGCCCGCGACCGCGAACGCGTAGGCGACCTTGTTGACCGGACCGCCCAGGTCGAAGCACATCATGAGACCCAGGATCACGCCGACGAGGATGATCGCGCCCGTCGCGGCGAGGCCGGTGAGCCAGTCGTTCAGCCCGACCATCAGGGTCGCGATGGGCCGGCCGAGGAACAGGATCATGAGCCCGGAGGCCACGATCGACGCCACGAGCGGGATGATCACGACAGGCATGAGTCCGCGCAGCCAACGCGGGGCGTTGAATCGCCCGATCCACCACGCGACGTAGCCCGCGAGCAGACCACCGATGATGCCGCCGATGAAGCCGGCGCCCATCAGGGCTGCGATCGCGCCGGCGACGAAGCCGGGGGCGATGCCGGGGCGGTCCGCGATCGCGAAGGCGATGTAGCCGGCCAGCGCCGACACCAGGAAGCCCATCGACGTCACGCCGATCACGAAGAACACCGACCCGAAGTACTGCGCGAGCCCGCCCTCCGGCAGCGCCCACAGCGCGTTGTCCTTGATAACCGTGAATGCCGCGTCGTCGGCGTTGACGTTGACACCGCCGATGAGGAAGCCGAGGGCGATCAGCAGACCGCCGCCCGCGACGAACGGGATCATGTAGCTGACGCCGGTGAGGAGGATCCGCTGGATGCGGGCACCCCACGACATCGTCTCTGCGGGGGCCGCCGCAGCGGCGGGCGCCTCTCCCCCCCCCCCCCCGGGGGGGCCCGCCGCAGCGGCGCCCGCCTCTCCCCCCACCCGCGTGGCGGACGGGTCGTTCGCGGCGGCGACGGCCTCCGAGATCAGCTGGTCAGGCTGCTCGATGCCGCGCTTGACGCCCGACCGCACGACCGGCTTGCCGGCGAACCGCTGCGACTCGCGCACGTCGACGTCGGTGGCGAAGATCACGGCGTCGGCGTTGCGGATGACGTCGGACGGAAGCGCCTGATACCCGCTCGAGCCCTGCGGCTCGACGACGAGGTCGATGCCGGCCTTCTTGCCGGCCGCGGTGAGGGCGTCGGCGGCCATGAACGTGTGCGCGATGCCGGTCGCGCAGGCCGTGACCGCGACGACGCGTGCCGGGCGGCCGTCGACGACGAGGCCCGATGCGGCACTGGGTGCCGCGGCGGCCGCAGGCGCGGCGGGGGGCGGCGCCGCCCCCCCCCCCCCCGCGGGCCCCCGCCCCGACCCCACGACGTCGTCGTCGGACGAGGCGGCGCGCAAGCCCGAGGTGAAGTCCTCCTGCATGAGGCTGCGGGCGAGCTTCGAGAGCACCGCGAGGTGCGCCTCGGCGGCGTCCGCGGGGGCGGCGATGAGGAACACGAGATCGGCGGCGCCGTCCGGCGCTCCGAAGTCGACGCCCGGGTTCAGTCGCGCGAAGGCGAGGGACGGGGTCGTCACCGCGGCGCTCTTGGCGTGCGGGATGGCGATGCCGCCGGGAAGCCCGGTCTCGTCCTTCTCCTCACGGGCCCACGCGTCGGCGTAGAGCGCTTCGGCGTCGGTCGCGCGACCCTGCGCGACCACGCGTGCGGCGAGGGACCGGATGACGGCGGCCTTGTCGGCGCCCAGGGGGACGTCGAGGCTCACCAGGCCTGGGGTGATGGTGTCGGACACGGTGACCTCCTGCGGTCGTGGGGTGGGGTGGGTGGGTGTCAGTCGAGACGTGTGACGGGCACGTCGCCGGTGGGAAGGTCTGCGGGAGCTGGCGCCTTCGTGCCGGGAAGGGATGCGGCGGCCGACCCGTACCGAACGGCCAGGCGCAACCGCTCGCCGTTGTCGGCACCGCGGGTCGCAGCGAGCACGTATCCCGCGAGCGAGCTGTCGCCCGCGCCGACCGTGCTCACGACCTGGATCGGCGGCGGCGTGGCCGCCCAGGCGCCCTCGGCGTCGACGAGCACGGCACCGCGGGAGCCGAGGGTGATGAGCGCAGCCCGCACGCGTGCGGGGACGAGAACGCGCGCGACGTCGAGCACCGCCCGCGGGTCGGCGCCGTCGATGGCGACGCCGGCGAGCTCGGCGAGCTCCTCGTCGTTCGGCTTGATGAGATCTGGCGCGCCGTCGGCGACGACGGCCGTGAGCGCCGGGCCGGAGGTGTCGACCGCGATGAGCGGGGCGTTCTCGCCGTGCGCCCGGCGAACGGCGGCGATCACGCGCACGTAGAAGTCATCAGCTACCCCGGGAGGCAACGAGCCTGCCAGCACCAGCCAACGTGCGCCGACGGATGCTGCCACCACCGCATCGATCACCGCGGAGACCTCGTCGGGCGAGAGCTCCGCGCCGGGCAGGTTCAGCTTCGTGGTGACCCCGGCCGGGTCGGTGATCGCGATGTTGGCGCGCACGTTTCCGCGGATCGGAACGCGCTCTGCGTCGACCTCGGCCGCGCGGAGGGCCGCGTCGAACGGATCACCCGGTGCGAGCGGCAGCACCGCGCTGCAGTCCTCGCCTGCAGCCGCAATGGCGCGGGCGACGTTGATCCCCTTGCCGCCGGCATCCTCCCGTGTGGAGGCCGCGCTCTGCACGTCCCCGACCTGCAGAGGGGCGGGAAGCATCACGGTGCGGTCGAGGGACGGGTTGGCGGTGAGCGTCACGATCATGCGAGCCAGACCTCCACGTCGGCGTCCGCGAGCGCGGACGCGAGTTCTGCGTCGGGTGCGGCATCCGTCACCAGCACGTCGATGTCGGACAGCGGCGCGAAGCCGACGAGCAGCTCCGCGCCGAGCTTCTCGGCGTCGGCCACGACGATCACACGACGCGCCGACTCGACGATCGCGCGCTTGACAGCCGCCTCGTCGGGGTCGGGCGTGCTGAGACCGAAGGTCGCGGACACGCCGTTGGTGCCGACGAAGGCGACGTCGGGACGCAGGGCGCCGATGGCGCGGACCGTGTCGGCGCCCACGGCCGCGGCGGTGAGTCCGCGCACGCGACCCCCGACGAGCGAGAGCGAGGCGCCCGGGACGCCGGCCAGCGTGTTGCCGAGGGTCAGCGAGTGCGTCACGACCTCGATCCGCGCGGTGGAGAGGCGCGGGATCAGCGCTGAGGCCACGGCCGCCGTGGTCGTGCCGGCATCGAGGAAGACGGATCCGGTGAAGTCGGCGCCGAGGGCGTCCAGGGCGCGCTGACCGATGGCGGCCTTGGCGCCGCCGTGGTGCTCGAGCCGCTCGGCGAGCGAGGGCTCGCGCGTGCTGGCCCGCTCCCGGCTCACCGCTCCCCCGTGAACCCGGCGCAGCGCGCCGGCCGACTCGAGGTGGTCGAGATCGCGGCGGATGGTCTCGGTCGTGACGTCGAAGCGCTCGGCGAGCTCGACGACGCTCACGCGGCTCTGTGCGGCCAGCAGGAGCTCGATCTGCTCGTGGCGCTCCGTCGCGTACATGTGGGAAACCCTCCGTTGGATTCCCACACATTACAACACATTCCCACATAATCGCAAGAGAGTATCTTCGTACGGTGCCCGACAAGCCCGCCGCCGAGATCTCGATCGACATCGCACTCATCCGCCGGCTGCTCGGCGGCCAGGCGGGCGCGATCATCCCCGACGCCACCGGCCTGCCCCTCCGCAAGGTCGCCGAGGGCTGGGACAGCGAGGTGTGGCGGCTCGGCGACGAGTACGCCGTGCGACTCCCCCGACGCGCTCTCGCCGCACCCCTCGTCCTGCACGAGCAGGCGGTGCTGCCGGGCGTGGCCGAGCGGCTCGCACCGGTCGGCCTGCGCGTTCCGGCGCCCGTGGTCGACGGTGTGGCGGGCCACGGCTACCCGTGGGCATGGTCCGTCGTGCCGTGGATCGACGGCGTCTCGGCTCTCGACCAGCCGCTCGCCGAGCGCGGCGAGTGGGCCGACACGCTCGCTCGTGCGCTCGCAGCTCTGCACGCGGACGCCCCCGACGATCATCCGGTCAATCCGTTCCGCGGTGTCCCCCTCGCCGCGCGCACGGACGCCGTCGAAGAGCGACTGCGGACGCTGCGCGCCGGCGGCATCCTCGACGACCCCACTGCGGATGCCGTGCACCGACTGTGGGAGGCCGGACTCGCGGCGGAGCCGTGGGATCGCACGCCGGTGTGGATCCACGGCGACCTGCACCCGGGCAACCTCGTCACACGCCACGGCACTCTCGCCGCGATCATCGACTTCGGCGACGTCACCGCGGGCGACCCCGCCTACGACCTGGCGGTCGCCTGGCTGGCCTTCGACGCCGCGGGGCGCGCGCGGTTCATCGCCGCAGCGGGCTCAAACTACGACGCCGACGTCTGGGTCCGGGCGCGCGCCTGGGCTGCCGCCGTCGTGCTCATGCTGCTCGCCCACAGCGACGACAACCCCGCCTACTTCGCGCTGGGACGGGATGCTGCCGCCGCGGTCCTCGCAGACGCCTGAGGCCGCGGCATCCACTGTCCAGGAAAACGAAAACCCCCGCTCAGCGGGGGTTTTCTCGTCTTGCTGGGGTACCTGGACTCGAACCAAGAACAACTGAACCAGAATCAGCCGTGTTGCCAATTACACCATACCCCAAGGCTTTCAGCCGAAGCGGTGCCGAGGAATGAGTCTACGCGACGCGGGCACGTGCTCCAAACCGAGCCGTCACCCGCGCGCGTCGAGCAGTGCTCCGAGGCGGCGGATCGACTCGGATTTGCCGAGCAGCTCCATCGACTCGAACAGCGGCGGCGACACCCGGCGGCCGCTCAGCGCGACGCGGAGGGGGCCGTAGGCGACGCGGGGCTTGAGGCCGAGGCCACCCTCCTCCACGGGCGAGATCAGGGCGCCGGCGAGGGCGTCCTGCACCGCGGCGGCGGTGAACTCGGTGTCGGGCACGAGCTCGAGGGCGCCGACCGAGGCGACAAGCACCTCGTTGGCGTTCGCCGGCAGGGAGGCGAGGGCGTCGTCCTGGTACGTGACCGCGTCGGAGAAGAGGAAGCCGAGCAGGCCCGGCGCGTCGCCGAGCAGCTGCATGCGCTCCTGCACCAGCGGGGCGGCAGCGACGAGCATGGCTTCCTGCGCCGGCGTCGGGTTCTCGGCGACCACTCCGGCAGCGGCCAGGTACGGCACCAGGCGATCGGCGAAGTCTCCGGGCTGCAGCATCCGGATGTGGTCGCCGTTGATCGACTCCGCCTTCTTCTGGTCGAAGCGCGCCGGGTTCGGGTTGACGTCGACGATGTCGAACGCCGCCACGAGCTCCTCGAGCGAGAAGACGTCGCGGTCGGGGCCGATCGACCAGCCGAGGAGCGCCAGGTAGTTGAGCAGCCCCTCGTGGATGAAGCCCTTGTCGCGCTGCAGGAAGAGGTCGGCCTTCGGGTCGCGCTTGGAGAGCTTCCTGTTGCCCTCCTCGCCGAGCACGAGGGGCATGTGCGCGAAGCGCGGGACGAACGTCGTGACACCGGCATCGACCAGTGCGCTGTACAGCGCGAGCTGACGGGCGGTCGAGGGCATGAGATCCTCGCCGCGGATGACGTGGGTGATGCCCATGAGCGCGTCGTCGACGGGGTTCACGAACGGGTACAGCGGCACGCCGCCGGCACGCACGAGCACGAAGTCGGGGAACGACCCGGCGGGGAAGGTCACCTCGCCGCGGATCAGGTCGACGTAGGTGAGGTCCTCGTCGGGCACGCGCAGGCGCCAGGCGGGCTCGCGGCCCTCGCCGCGGAAGGCCGCCTTCTGCTCGTCGGTGAGGTCGCGGTCGTAGTTGTCGTAACCGAGCTGCTTCGCGCGGCCGTTCGCCTCGTTGCGGGCGTCGATCTCCTCCGCGGTCGAGTAGCTCTCGTAGACGGCTCCGGCGGCGATGAGCTTGTCGAGCACCTCGCGGTAGATGTGGTGGCGCTGAGACTGGCGGTACGGGGCGTGCGGGCCGCCGAGCTCGACCCCCTCGTCCCAGTCGATCTTGAGCCAGCGCAGGGCGTCCAGGAGCTGCTGGTAGCTCTCCTCGCTGTCGCGCGCGGCGTCGGTGTCTTCGATGCGGAACACGAGCTTGCCGCCGGTGTGACGCGCGTACGCCCAGTTGAACAGCACCGTGCGGATGAGACCGACGTGCGGAAGACCGGTCGGCGAGGGGCAGAACCGGACGCGGACGTCGGTGCCGGTGGCGGTCGTGGTGCGGGGATCAGGCGAAGAAGACATCACCCCTGAGTCTAGTTGCGGGATGCCGCGGAACCAGGCTCGGCCAGGGGCTGGGCGATGAGCCGTGCGAGGGCGTCCAGCGTCGCGCGCACCGCGGGAACGCGGTCCGCGCCGCGCGCCGTCACGGTGTGGATGCGGCGCTGCTCCCCCGCCGGCAGCGGCACCACCGCCACCCCCGGCAGCTGCGGGAACGACTCGACCGCCATCCGGGGCAGCGTCGCGACGCCGATCCCCTGCGCGACGAGCCCCTCGACGGCGACGAAGTTGTCGGTCTCGAACGCGATGCGCGGGGCGAACCCTGCGCGCCCGCACAGCTCGAGCAGGTGACCCCGGCAGCGCGGGCACCCGGCGATCCAGTCGTCGTCGGCAAGGGTCGCGACGTCGATGACCTCCGCGGTCGCCGCCGGGTGCTCAGCGGGAAGCACCGCGAGAAGCTCGTCGGCGCCGACCGTCTGCACGGCGAGGCCGCGGGCGCTCGAGCCGTGCGGGTCGTCGCGGTCGCCCGGGTAGCTGAAGGTGAGGGCGATGTCGGTGCGGTCCTCGCGCACCGCCTCGACGGCCTCCGGCGGCTCCGCCTCGACGTAGGTGAGGGAGATTCCCGGATGCCGCTGCGCGAGGTCCGCGAGCAGGCGCGGCACGATCGTGGGCGAGGCGGACGGGAAGCCGACGAGGCGCACACGCGCGGCGCGGAGACCGCGGAGCTCGGCGAGCTCGCCGGCAGCAGCATCCAATGCCGTCGTCACGGCGGGAGCGTGCCGCGCGAGGATGCGGCCGGCATCGGTGAGGCGGACGCTGCGACCGACGCGTTCGACGATGGCGACCCCGAGGCGCTGCTCGAGGCGCTTGAGCTGCTGGCTCACCGCGGGCTGACTGTAACCCAGGGCGAGCGCGGCGCCCGTGATGGATCCTTCATCCGCGATCGCCTTCACCACGCGCAGTTCGCGCGCGTCGAAGCCCGGGTCGTCGTCCCACGCATCGGTCATGCCTGAATCATAAGCGTCTGTTATGTCCAGCATGGAACACCTGCCGTAGACGTGAGCAATCGCCACCGTCACTCTGGATGCATGCCCGCGATCGCTCCTTCCTCCGCCCTCGACGCCGCACGGCGTGAGTTCGCCGGCGGCCGCGATTACCTCGCGGCGTGCACGGTGGGCCTGCCGAGCCGGGCGACGCGCCGCGCCGTGCTGGCGGACCTCGACGCCTCCACATCGGGCCGTCCCGACCTCGCCGCCTACTGCGCGGCGGTGGAGCGCTCACGGGCGCTGTTCGCCTCGCTCGTGGGCGTCGGGGCCGAACGGGTGGCCATCGGCTCGCAGACCTCGGTTGCGGCGGGAATGGTGGCCTCCGCGCTCCCGCACGGCGCCGAGGTCCTCGTGCCCGAGGGCGAGTTCTCGTCGCTCGTGCTGCCGTTCGTCCACTCCGGCCGCGAGCTCGTCGTGCGCACCGCACCGCTGGCCGACCTGGCCGCGCACGTGCGTCCGACCACGGCGCTCGTCGCCTTCTCCGTGGTGCAGTCGGCGACCGGGGAGGTGGCGGATGCCGCGGCGATCGCCGCCGCAGCGGCCGCGCACGACGCCCTCACGCTGTGCGACGCGACCCAGGCCGTCGGGTGGCTTCGCGTCGAGGCATCCGTCTTCGACGCCGTCGTGTGCCACGCGTACAAGTGGCTGTGCGCACCGCGGGGCGTGTCGTTCCTGACGGTGTCGGACCGTCTGGGGGCGCGCATGACGCCGCTCAACGCCGGCTGGTACGCCGGGGACGACCCCTGGTCGTCGTGCTACGGCACGGACGTCGAGCTCGCACCCGACGCCCGCCGCTTCGACGTGTCGCCGGCGTGGCAGGCCTTCATCGGCGCCGCCCCGGCACTCGAGCTCTTCGCGTCGCTGGAGCCCGCGGAGCTACATGAGCATGCGACCGGCCTCGCTGCGGCGTTCCGCACGAGCCTCGGCCTCGCACAGCCGGAGCACGCGTCGGCGATCGTCACGTGGGACGACGCCGAGGGGTGCGATCTCGGGCGGCTGACGGCGGCGGGGATCACCGCATCCGGTCGATCGGGCCGCGCGCGCGTCGCGTTCCACGTGTTCAACGACGCCGACGACGTCGACCTCGCCCTCGCGGCGCTGGGTCATTGACAGCTCGCCCTCGGGGCATCCGGGCGACTGCGTAGACTGCCAACGCGGGTCAGCCGGGCCCCGCACGACGGAGGCCGCATGACCGCCCACCCCGACCGCACGGTGCTGCGCGGCGGCAGAGTGGTCGACGGCACGGGAGGCGACTCCCGCGAGGCGGACGTCGAGATCGCCGGCGATCGGATCGGCGTGATCGGCGACATCCCGGCGCGAGAAGGCGATGACGTCGTCGACTGCTGCGGACGCCTCGTGATGCCGGGCTTCGTCGACGCGCACACGCACGCCGACGGAGCCGTCTTCCGGTCGGACGTGCAGCTCGCGCTGCTGCGCCAGGGAGTCACGACCGTCATCTGCGGGCAGGACGGCGTCTCGTACGCCCCCGGGGACGGCATCTGGGCGAGCCGGTACTTCGCGGCGATCAACGGCGCGCACCCGACCTACGCGGGCGGCGGCGTCGCGGAGCTGCTCCGCACCTACGACAAGACCACGCCCCTCAACGTCGGCTACCTCGTACCTGCCGGCACCGTGCGTCACGAGGTCATGGGCATGGCGACGGGACGAGCGGATGCTGCGCAGCTGACCCGGATGCAGCGACTCGTGGCCGACGGTCTCGACGCCGGCGCGCTCGGGCTGTCGACCGGGCTCGACTACGTGCCCGGCATCTTCGCCGACACGGACGAGCTCGCACATCTGTGCGCTCCTCTGGCCGCGGTGGGCGGGCTCTACGTGACGCACATGCGGGGCGGCTACGAGACCAACACCGCGGCCGGCCTCGAAGAGGTCGTCGCCATCTGCGCGGCGGGTGACGCGCACGACGGCGTCCGCGGACACGTCTCGCACCTTCACGTCGACGCCGACGACGCCGGGCTGCTGCTGGCGGAGGCCGCAGCCTCCGGAGCCGATCTCTCTTTCGACATGTACCCGTACACCCGAGGCTGCACGCTGGTCTCTATGGCGGTGCTTCCGCCGGAGTACAGCGCGCTGGACGTCGACGAGGCGATCACCCGACTGTCGGATCCCGCCCAGCGCGCGCGGCTGCGCGACGAGTGGTTCCCCACCGTCGCGCACAAGCCGAGTCTCGGACCCGACTGGCCCTCGATGATCCGCGTCGGCCACACGCCCGCGAAGGACTGGGCCTGGGCGCCCGGACGGACACTCGCCGAGATCGCCGATCGTCGGCAGAGCTCGGTCGAAGAGGCGACGCTCGACCTTCTCGTCGCCGGGCGCATGGAGGTCAACGCGGTCATGGCGGTGCGAGACGAGCGCCCGGTCGAGAACCTGGCACAGCTGTTCGCGCACCCCGGGCACACCGGCAGCTCCGACGGCATCTTCATCGGGGCAGTGCCGCACCCCCGCGCGTGGGGCGCGTTCGGCCGGTTCCTGGGCACCTACGTCGGCCGCTCCTTCACGTGGGAGGGTGCCGCCGTCCACCTGTCCGCGCGCACCGCCGAGCGGTTCGGACTGGCCGATCGCGGCATCCTGCGTCCTGGCGCTGCGGCGGATATCGCCATCGTGGACCCGGCGACCGCCGCGGATGCCGCCACCTACGACGACCCCCAGCAGCCCGCGCGCGGCATCGACGACGTGTTCGTCAACGGCACGCACGTCCTGCGTGGCGGACAGCTCACCGGCGCCCTCGCCGGGCGCGGACTCCGCCGCTCCCCTGTCCCCTCATCCTCCCCCTCGAAAGGAAACCCATGACCAAGCAAGCCGTCCTCATCGAGAACGCTCCGAAGCCCGCCGGGCCCTACAGCCACGGCGTCGCTGCCGCGGGCATGCTGTTCACCGCCGGGTTCGGCCCGCAGGACCCCGCGACGGGCGAGGTCGTGCCGGGCGGCGTCTATGAGCAGACGCAGCAGGTGCTGCGCAACGTCGGCAGCGTGCTCGCCGCCAAGGGCGCTTCGTTCGACGACGTCGTGAAGGTGACGGCGCACCTGCAGCACCTCAAGCGCGACTTCGCCGAGTACAACCGCGCCTACGCCGAGTTCTTCACCGAGCCCTATCCGGTGCGCACCACGGTCGGCTCGGACCTGTACGACATCCTCGTCGAGATCGACGTCGTCGCGGTCCTCCCTGGCGAGTGATGTCAGCCCCACAGGGCGGCGTCGCCGATCGCGTGCTCGACGGGGCCGACAAGGGGCTGCCGTCGGATGCCGTGGGCCTGACCGTCGCCGAATTCCTGGCGCGCGGGCCACGGCTCGCCGACCTGTGGACGCCCCTCGTCGTGCTCGACGACCGCATGCTCGACGACAACATCGCGTTCCTGGCCGGCTGGGTGGCCGCGCGTGGGCTCGAGCTCATGCCGCACGGCAAGACCACGATGGCGCCGCAGCTGTGGCATCGGCAGCTCGATGCGGGAGCCACCGGCATCACCGTGGCGAACCCCTCGCAGCTGCGCGTCGCGGTGGATGCCGGCATCCCGGCGATCATGCTCGCCAACCAGCTCGTGCAGCCGGAGGCGATCCGGTGGACCGCCGACGCCGTCGCGACCGGCAGGAGGATCTGGAGCTGGGTCGACGACGTCGCCGGGATCGAGGCGATCGAGCGTGCCCTCGGCGAGCCGGTGGAGCGTCCGCTCGAGGTTCTCGTGGATGTGGGCCGTCCCGGTGGCCGCACGGGCGCCCGATCGCTCGAGGCGGCGGTCGCGGTGGCCGAACGCGCGGCGGCCTCGCGGGCCGTGCGCCTCGCCGGCGTCACCGGGTACGAGGGCTCCGTCGCGCACGGGCGCGGCGAGGAAGCACTGGCGTCGGCGAGGGCGTACATCGACGAGCTGCTCGCGGTCCACGACGCAGTGGCCGAGCTCTACGACGACGGCGACGTGCTGGTATCGGCCGGCGGCAGCGCCTACCCGGATGTCGTCGGGACGGCGTTCGCCGCCGCAGCCGTCGGGGGCGACCGCGCGCGTTTCGTCCTGCGCTCGGGGGCGTACCTCGTGCACGACCACGGCTACTACCGCCAGAACTCGCCGTTCGAGGGCGCGGGACTGCGCCCCGCGGCGCGCGGGGTCGCACGAGTCGTATCTCGACAGGACGCCGACACGGCGATCGTCGATGCCGGCAAGCGCGACTTCCCGTACGACGAGGGACTGCCGACGCCGCTGTACGCGATCACGAGTGACGGTGAGCGGATGCCGCTGACCGGCGCCGAGACCACCAAGCTCAGCGATCAGCACGGCTTCGTGCGCACCGGGCGCGATTCGCCGCTGTCCGTGGGCGATCTCGTGGTGTTCGGACTCTCGCACCCGTGCACGATGCTCGACAAGTGGCGGCTCGTGCCGGTGGTCGACTCGGTGGAGGATCTCGAGGCGGCGATCGTGACCGACCTCGTCGAGACGCGGTTCTGAGGGGCCCGTCGGGCCGTCAGGCGCCCGACGCGGCCTCCGGAGCCCGCGTGGTCGACGCCCGCCAGCCCAGCGGGGAGAGCACCACCGAGGCGGCGACGAGCACCATCACGACGAGCGCGAGCCCGCCGTAGCCGATCCAGCCGAGCAGCGCGCCGGCGGTGATCGCGCCGACACCGCCGACGATGCTCATCGTGAAGTCGCTGATCCCCTGCCGCCTGGTGCGCAGCTCCTCCGACGACGACTCGGTCAGCAGTGTCGAGCCTGCGACGGTCGACGCGCTCCACCCGAGCCCGAGCAGCACCAGCGCGACGGTGACCGCCGTCGTCGAGGCTTGGCCGAACGATGCCGTCAGCAGCGCGGCGGCGAGCAGCGCCTGACCCACGAGGATCGTCGGGACGCGCCCGACCTTGTCGGCGAGGATGCCGAAGACCGGCGAAAGCACGTACATGCCGGCGATGTGCAGGCTGATCGTGAGACCGATGATCGACAGGGTCGCGGCCTCCGTCGCCCCGTGGGTCAGGTGCGCCAGGTGCACGGGGGTCATGGCCATGACCGAGACCATGGTGCCGTGGGCCGCGGCGACCGCGAAGATCGCATAGCGCGCGGCCACGGGCCGGTCGGCCTTGGCGATCGCCCGGCTCGCCGCCTTCGCGGAGGCCACGACGCGCTGCGCGAGCAGCAGCGGGTCGGGTCGCATCGCGACCAGATAGAGGACGATGGCGAGCCCCTGCGCGACGATGGTGAACAGGTACGCACCCGTCAGCGGCGGCATCCCGATGGCGCCGCCGATCAGTTCGCCGGGACCGGTGAGGTTCGGGCCGAGGACCGCTCCCACGGTGGTCGCCCACACCACGATCGACAGATCACGGCCGCGGGACGCATCCGTCGCGAGATCCGCCGCGGCGAAGCGGGACTGCAGGTTCGCGGCCTGCCCTGAGCCGATGATGAGGAATCCGGCGAGCAGGACCGGGAACGATCGCAGAGCGACGGCGAAGATCACGAGGCCGACGCCGATGAGTGCGACGGCCATACCCGTGGTGAGTGACAGCCTGCGTCCGCGGCGGCGGGCGATCGCCGCGAGCGGCACCGCCGTCAGCGCCGTGCCGAAGGTGACGGCGGCCGCCGCCAGCCCCGAGAACGCGTCTTCGCCGGACAGCTCGGCCGCGAGCACCGCGCCCAGCGACAGCGTCGCACCGAACGCGAGCCCGCCGAGCACCTGCCCGCCCGAAAGGACCCACACGGTGCGTCGCTGGACGCGCGCGACCTCGTGAGCGGTCGGCGCGATGTCGACCGCCGGTTCTGATCCGGTCTCAGGCATCGCGGGCGGGATTGCGGAGCGTCCCGAGCCCGGTGATCTCGACCTCGACGGTGTCACCCGCGCTGATCTGGCCGACGCCGGCGGGGGTGCCCGTGAGGATGACGTCGCCCGGCAGCAGTGTGAAGGCGGCCGAGGCGAAGGCGATGACATCGGCGAGCGAGAAGATCATGTCGCTGATCGGACCCTGCTGGCGGACCTCGCCGTTGAGACGGGTCGTGATGACCGCGGGGCCGTTCACGTCGAAGTCGGTCTCGATCGCCGGACCCAGCGGGCAGGACGTGTCGAAGCCCTTGGCGCGCGCCCACTGGCCGTCCGACTTCTGCCAATCGCGCGCCGTGAGGTCGTTCGCGATCGTGTAGCCGAAGACGTAGTCGAGCGCGTTCTCGGCCGAGACGTTCTTGGCGATGCGGCCGATGACGGCGGCGAGCTCGCCCTCGAAGCTGATGAAATCCGACCCCTTTGGCAGCACCACCGCGTCGCCGGGGCCGATCACCGACGTGTTCGGCTTGAAGAACAGCATCGGCGACGTCGGCACGTCGTTGCCCAGCTCGGCAGCGTGGTCGCGGTAGTTGCGGCCGACCGCCACGATCTTGGAGCGGGGGATCACGGGCGCCAGCAGCGCGACATCGGCGAGCGGCACGCGCTCCCCCGTCGTCTCGTAGCCGGCGAACATCGGGTCGCCCGCGAGGACGACCAGCTCGCCCTCGTCGACGATTCCGAATCTGATGGCGTCGTTGTGGCTGAAGCGCGCGATCCTCACCCGCTCAGCCTAGCGAGAAGCGCCGTCGCCGGCCCCGGTGGCGTGGACCGCAACGACGGAGCGGACGGATGCCGCAGCATCCGTCCGCTCCAGAAGGTTCGGTGTGAGCGCCGCTCAGCTGTCGAGGCGCACGAGCCAGTTGTGCTTGTCTTCGCGGCGGCCGTACTGGATGTCGGTGAGCTCCTCGCGCAGCGAGAGGGCGAGCGAGCCGGTCGGCTGCTCGTCGAGGAAGTCCTTGCCCTTGAGCACGCCGATCGGGGTGACCACGGCGGCCGTGCCGCAGGCGAACACCTCGACGATGTCGCCGGATGCCACACCCTGACGCCACTCGTCGAACGACACCGCACGACCCTCGACCTTGTGGCCGCGGTCGGCGGCGAGCTGCAGGATCGAGTCGCGCGTGATGCCCTCGAGGATCGAGTCGGACTGCGGAGTGACGATCGTGCCGTCCTTGTAGACGAACACGACGTTCATGCCGCCGAGCTCCTCGACGTTGCGGTCCTGGTCGAGGAAGACGACCTGGTCGCACTCGTTCTCGTACGCCTCGGACTGCGGCAGCAGGCTCGCGGCGTAGTTGCCGCCCGTCTTGGCCGCACCCGTGCCGCCCTTGCCGGCGCGGGCGTAGTCCTCGCTGAGCCAGATCGACACCGGCTGCACACCGCCCTTGAAGTAGGCGCCGGCGGGCGAGGCGATGACGTAATAGCCGACCTTGTGCGCGGGACGGACGCCCAGGAACGCCTCCTTGGCGAACATGAAGGGGCGCAGGTACAGGCTCTGGTCATCGCCCGACGGCACCCACGCGCCATCGACGGCGATGAGCTCGCGCAGCGACTGGATGAAGTACGTGACCGGCAGTTCGGGCAGCGCGAGGCGACGGGCGGAGCGCTGCAGCCGGCGGCCGTTCTGATCGGGACGGAAGGTGTGGACCGAGCCGTCCGCGTGGCGGTAGGCCTTGATGCCCTCGAAGATCTCCTGGCCGTAATGCAGCACCGCCGCCGCGGGATCGAGCGAGAGCGGGCCGTACGGCTGGACGCGCGGTCGGTGCCATCCGCCGCCGACCGACCAGCAGATGTCGACCATGTGGTCGGTGAAGCTCGTGCCGAAGCCGGGGTTGGCGAGGATCTGCTCCCGCTGCTCGGCGCTCTTCGCCTGGAGGTTGCGGTTGACGGTGAACTCGAGAGGCGCGAGTCCGGTGTCGGGATCGGAATCGATGAGGGTCATGACGAGCCTGTGCTTTCGTGCGGTCGAGCCGCTGGATGGAGAGGCGCTTGCCGGTTCCAGGTTACGCCGGGAGCCGGCCGGCGATGGCGTCGCCGATCTGGGCGGTGGTGCGCGCTGCGGTGCCCCGGTTCGCGATGTCCTCTTCGACAGCCGTGGCGACGCGCTGTGCCTCGTCGGTCAGCCCGAGGTGATCGAGCAGGAGCGAGACGGAGAGGATTGCGGCCGTGGGATCGGCCTTCTGCTGTCCTGCGATGTCGGGCGCCGATCCGTGCACGGGCTCGAACATCGAGGGGAACGCGCCGTCGGGGTTGATGTTGCCCGAGGCTGAGAGGCCGATGCCACCGGTCACGGCGCCGGCCAGGTCAGTGAGGATGTCGCCGAAGAGGTTGTCGGTGACGATCACGTCGAAACGGCCCGGGTTCGTGACCAGGAAGATGGTTGCCGCGTCGACGTGCAGATAGTCTACGGCGACGTCGGGGTGCTCCCGCGCCACCTCGTCGACCAGACGCTTCCAGATGCCCCCGGCGTGCACGAGCACGTTCGTCTTGTGCACGAGAGTCACGCGCTTCGAGCGGCGCTCCGCCAGGTCGAACGCGTAGCGCACCACCCGCTCGACACCGAAGGCGGTATTCACCGAGGTCTCGTTGGCGACCTCGTGCGGCGTGCCGGTGCGGATCGAGCCGCCGTTGCCGACGTACGGCCCCTCGGTGCCCTCGCGGACCACGACGAAGTCGATGTCGCCCGGCTCGGCCAGCGGCCCCGGCACGCCCGGGTACAGCTTCGACGGACGCAGGTTGACGTAGTGGTCGAGCTCGAACCGCAGCTTGAGCAGCAGCCCGCGCTCGATGTTCGCGTGCTTCAGCCGCGGGTCGCCGGGCACTCCCCCGACAGCGCCGAGGAGGATCGCATCGTGCGTCTTGATCGCGTCGAGGTCGTCGTCCGTGAGCGTGTCGCCGGTCTCGAGGAAGCGGGCGGCCCCCAGCGAGTACCGCGTCTTCTCGAAACGGATGCTGCTGCCCGCGGTCGCGGCGTCGAGCACCTTCTCCGCTTCGGCGATGACCTCCGGACCGATGCCGTCACCCGGGATGACGGCCAGCTTCACGACACGCGACATGGTGCTCCTACGACTTCTGGCGGGACCCTCCCAGGGTAGTGGCCGCGATGACCCCCGCGACGACCACGAGGGCCGCACCGATCAGCGCAGTGACCGTGACGCCGGCGTCGAACGCCGTGGCCGCCGCCTCGAAGAGCGCCTCGCCGGACGCTCCACCGATCTGGTCGGCCGCGTGCACCGCACCCGCCAGGGTCTCGGACGCCGCCGCGGCCGCAGCATCCGGAACACCGTCCGGGACGACGAGATTCGTGCGGTAGAGAGCCGTCAGGATGCCGCCCAGCACGGTCGTGCCGAGAACAGCACCGAGCTCGTACGCGGTCTCGGAGACGGCGCTCGCGGCGCCCGCCTTGGCTGGTGGTGCGCTCGAGAGCACGAGCTCGTTCGACACGGTCTCGGCCGCGCCGATTCCGATGCCGAGCGAGATGAACGCCGCCACCAGCGTGCCGATGCTGTCGGGCCCGGTCGCGAACGCCACCGCGATGTAGCCCGCGACCGAGAACACCAGCGCGACCGGGACGACGATCCGCGCAGGCCACTTCTTCGAGATCGGCACGACCGCGAGGCCCGCCAGGATCATCATCGCGAGGCCTGGGACGAGTGCGAGACCGGCCTGCATCGGCGACAGCCCGACGATGAGCTGCAGATGCTGCGCGACGAAGAAGAGGAAGCCGACCAGCGCTATCACGCTGAGGAGGTTCACCAGCAGCGCACCGCTGAACGTGCCGAGGCCGAACAGCCGCATGTCGAGCATCGGGGTCTTGGCGCGGAGCTGGCGTCGTACGAAGAGCACGCCGAAGCCGAGTCCGACGAGCATCGGCAGCCACGCGGCGACGGTGAACCCGTGCACCGCGAGTTCCTTGATGCCGTAGACGACCGGGATCATCGTCGCCATCGACAGCGCGATGCTGAGCGGGTCGATGCGGCCGGGCTTCGGGTCGCGGCTCTCGGGCACGAGCAGTGGCGCGAGCACCAGAAGAGGGATCAGCACGGGCACCGACATGAGGAACACCGAGCCCCACGAGAAGTGCTCGAGAAGCAGTCCGCCCACGATCGGGCCGAGCGCTGCTCCCGCGGAGAACATCGATGCCCAGACCGCGATCGCGAGGCGCCGCTGATCGCGGTCGGTGAAGATGCTGCGCAGCAGCGAGAGCGTCGACGGCATCAGCATCGCGCCGAACACGCCCATCGCCGCGCGGGCTGCGATGAGCCACGCGGCGCTCGGCGCGAAAGCCGCGAGCACGGACACGGCGGCGAAGCCGGTCGCGCCGATGAGCAGCATCCGTCGTCGTCCGAATCGGTCGCCGAGCGTGCCCATCGTGACGAGCAGGCCCGCGAGCACGAGCGGATACGCGTCGATGATCCACAGCTGCTGGGCGCTCGAGGGCCCGAGTTCGAGGGCGATCGACGGCAGCGCGAAGCTCAGCACCGTGTTGTCGACCGACACGAGCAGCACCGGGAGCATGAGCACGACCAGCGCCGCCCAGCCGCGCCAGCCGACCTTCCGGCCCTGGGCGTCGGCGAGCGAGAGTTCTTGAGTGAGAGTCATCATTTCTATACCGTCCAGCCGGTATAGTAACAGGATGCGCCGACACCTGTCGATACCATCGAGGCCATGAGTCGCCCTCCCCTCGCCCGCGAGAAGGTGCTCGATGCCTTCGAGCAGATCCTCATCGAGGAGGGCGAGCGTGCGGCCACGATGGACGCCACCGCGAAGGCCGCGGGGGTCTCCAAGGGCGGCCTGCTCTACCACTTCGGCACGAAGGAGGCTCTCGAAGCCGCGCTCATCGAACGGCTGCGAGCGCTCGTGCAGGCGGACGTCGATCTGATGTCGTCCGCGCCGGAGGGCCCGATCGCCTACTTCCTGCACACGTCGGTGATGGCGAACGACCCGATCGACCGCGCGATCCTCGCGACATCACGACTCGCACAGGGAGGCGACGCGACGGCGAGCGACGCGCTGCGGCACATCAGAGACGACTGGGCCGCCGTGCTTCGGCCCCACACGAAGGACGCCACCGCGCTCGATCTCGTGATGCTCGTGAGCGACGGCCTCTACTTCAACAACGCCCTCGCGGGCGGCTCCATCCCCGGCCCGGTCCCCCGCGGCGAGGCGCTCGACGCGCTGGTCGCGCTCGTGGAACGCGCCGCGCGCCCCTGACGCGCGGGGTCACGGCGCACGAATGCCGCGCCACCGAGCACTCGTGAGGGCTCAGGGACGCGGCATCCGTCGCGGAATCAGGACTCGGTGATCTCGATCTGGCGGAACAGGTCGGCCTGGATCGCGGTGCTCACCTCGTCGAGCAGGGCGTCGGGCACCGGCGAGTCGACCGTGAGGACCGACAGCGCCTGCCCGCCGGCCGTCTGGCGCGCGATCTGCATGCCGGCGATGTTGATCCCCGCCTCGCCGAACTTCTGGCCGTAGATCGCGACGATGCCGGGCCGATCGGTGTAGAGCATGACGACGTGGTTCGTCTCGATCGGCAGCTCGATCGCGTAGTCGTTGATGCCGACCAGCTTCTCGACCTGCTTCGGGCCGGTGAGCGTGCCCGAGATCGCGAGCTGCGAGCCGTCCGACAGCGCGCCGCGCAGCGTGATGACGTTGCGGTACTCGGGGCTGTCGTCGTCGACGAGCAGGCGCACCTCCACACCGCGCTGCTCGGCGAGCAGCGGAGCGTTCACGTACGACACGGTCTCGCTGACGATGTTCGTGAAGACGCCCTTGAGCGCAGCGAGCTTGAGAACGCTGACGTCGTAGCCCTGCAGCTCGCCGTGCACCTCGACGTCGAGGCTCGTGAGCGGCGATCGGGCGAGCGCCGAGAAGATCTGGCCGAGCTTCTCGACGAGCGGGATGCCGGGACGCACGTACGGGTCAATGACGCCGCCCGCGACGTTCACGGCGTCCGGAACCAGCTCGCCGCCGAGCGCGAGGCGCACGGACTTCGCGACCGAGACGCCCGCCTTCTCCTGTGCTTCTTCGGTGGAGGCGCCGAGGTGCGGGGTGACCACGACGTTGGGGAGGTCGAGCAGAGCCGCGGCACTCCCGCCCTCCGCCGGGGGCTCCGATGTGAAGACGTCGAGCCCGGCGCCTGCGATCTCGCCCGCGGTGAGGGCCGCGTGGAGCGCCTCTTCATCGATGAGGCCGCCGCGCGCGACGTTGACCACGTACGCGGTCGGCTTCATGATCTTGAACTGCTCGGCGCCGATCATGCCCGTGGTCTCGGGGGTCTTCGGCATGTGGATCGTGACGAAGTCGCTCTGCTCGAGCAGCTCGTCGAGCGTGACCAGCTGCACGCCGAGCTGCTGGGCACGGGCGCTCGTGACGTAGGGGTCGTACGCGATGACGCGCACGTCGAACGCCTGGAGGCGGGCCGTGATCAGGGCGCCGATGCGGCCGAGGCCGATGATGCCGACCGTCTTCTCGAAGAGCTCGGTGCCGGTGTACGAGCTGCGCTTCCACGCACCGCCCGAGAGCGAGGCGTGCGCGGCGGGGATGCGACGCGCGAGGCTCAGGATGTGGCCGACCGTGAGCTCCGCCGCCGAGATGATGTTGGAGGTCGGCGCGTTCACGACCATGACGCCGGCGGTGGTGGCCGTCTTGATGTCGACGTTGTCGAGCCCGACGCCGGCGCGGGCGACGACCTTGAGGACGGGCGCCGCGGCGATCGCCTCGGCGTCGATCTTCGTCGCCGAGCGGATGAGCACCGCGTTGGCGTCGGCGAGGGCCGACAGGAGGGCGGGGCGGTCGGTGCCGTCGACGTTGCGCACGTCGAAGTCGGGACCCAGGGCATCGATCGTGGCGGGAGAGAGCTCTTCGGCGATCAGGACGACAGGCTTCGGCACGGGTGTTCCTTAGTGGGGCGGTGCGCGAACGCGCGGAGCAGAACCGGATGCCGCGCCGCACGCCGTCGGGGGGCGAGGCCTGTGCCAGCCTACCGCCCGCGCGGCGAGGCGCCCGACCGTGTGACGGCCGGCGACAGGCTCAGCCCAGGAAGGACGCCGAGTTCAGCGTCGTGTACGCGACGACGTTCAGCCAGAACACCGCCACCAGCGCGAGGCCGGTGAGCATCACGAGGAGGAGCTCGTGCGGTGCCCGCCGGTGGCCGATCGCGAACGCCCCGCCCCACACCAGCAGCGGGAAGACAGCAGCGAAGATCCAGATGAACCAGCCGAGGGCGTTGAGGGAGACGCCCGCGCCCCCGAACGTCTGCAGCGTGATCACCAGGTTGCCGATCGCGTTCCAGACCGCGTAGGCGTAGAACAGGCCCACGGCGCCCGAGATCGTCGCCACGAGCCAGGTGGGCGTCTTGCCGCGCTTCGCGGCCGAGGGCGCAGCATCCATCGCGTTCTCGCTCATTGTCCGATCGCCCCGATCATCACGAACGGCCAGGGCAGCAGCAGCACGACTCCGGCCGCGAGCCACGTGAACCGCAGCCACGCGCGCGAGGCGCGGGTCAGCAGCAGGGTGGTGGCGAACCAGAGCAGGGGGGCCAGCACGGCGAGCCACAGGCTTCCCTGGTACATCACGTCGGTCACGAGGTACTGAGCCCTCCCCTGCAGGCGCAGGCCGCCGATGAGCCAGCCGATCGCATATAGCGCGTACACGCCGCCGAGCACACCGAACGCGATCAGCGCGCCGTTGCCCATCGGCTGGCGGTCGGCAGTGACGGCAGGCGCCTCGGATGACCTCTCGGGAGCCGGTTCCACCGCCGGCGCGTCGGCGCCGCCCAGCGTCTCGCTGCCCCTGCCCACGGCGGTGAAGCCCTTCGGGAGCTCCGGCGGCGTCGACGAGGGCGGCGTATCGCGCTCGTCCTCCGGCTCTGCGGCCGCGCCGTGGTCGAGCGTGGGATCGTCGTCGCCGTCCCAGCTGAGGGCGTCGTCGTCGCGTCCGGTCGTCACATTCTCAGCGTAGTGCCGCGACTCGGCAGGCCCGGGTGCCACCCGCGATGGGCGCGGCACCCGGGCTCGCGTCGCTCAGTCGAAGAGCCGCAGCATCAGGGTGTGCCACGTGACCGGGCCTACGATCCCGTCTGCCGGCGGCGCGAAGAGCTGCTGGAACTCACGGACCGCGGCGTCGGTGGCCGGACCGAAGTCGCCGTCGACCGTGAGTCCGGCGAGGAGCGTCTGTACGCCGCGCACGGCCTCGCCCTTAGCCCCGCCCGGGCCGTCGCCCTGCTTCACGGTGATGATGAGGCTCGGCCAGTCCAGCTGCCCGAGAGTGGTCGAGATCTCGACGGCGCGCAGCGTCTGCTGGAAGGTCTTGACGGCCTGGCCGCTCTGAGGCCCGAACGCACCGTCGGCCGCGATGGTCGCGCCATGCGCACGCAGCAGATGCTGCGCGGCGAGGACGCGCCAGTTCGTCGCCTGCGACGACCCCTGCTTCACGAGCGCCCACGGCCGGTCGCCCGGCATGAACGTGCTGAAGAACGACCAGGTCTCGCGGCCGGCGACGCCGTCGAGAGTGAGGCCCCACGACTCCTGGAAGAACTCGACCCGCTCCTTCGTGATGGGGCCGAAGTCCCCGTCCACGACCAGCGGGTCCTCCCCCGGCGATCGCACGAGCCCGAACTGCTGAACGGCTCGCACGGCGTCGCCGGTCGACCCCTGCTGCACCGCGATGACGAGCTTGGGCCAGGTGACGGGCCCGACGATGCCGTCGGCGGGCACGCCCTGCGCGGTCTGGACGGCGGAGACCGCGGCCGCGGTCGCGGGCCCGTAGTCGCCGTCGACGACGACAGCATGGCCGTGCGCTCGCAGGAGGTATTGGATGCCGGGGACGATCGCGGCCGATGATCCCGGTCCGACGGTGCTCCACGGTTCGACGTTCATGACGGCTCCTCAGTTCTCGATCGATTGCGGGGCGTGCCGCCCCTCACGCTTCCGAGGCGTCCCCGGAGCGCGCTGATACCTCAGTCCCGCACGAGGGAGACGGCATCCGTCTCCACCGCCTTCGCGTACTGCAGCGCCAGCGGCACCGCGAACGCGTCGTCCTCTTCGGTGTAGCGGTGCTGGAGTCCCTGCGCAAGGATGCGCCAGGGCCGTTCGTTCGCCGGCGTCGCGTCGTCGCCGTCGTCGGGAAGGAACTGCGTGTAGTCGTACGGATGACTCGCCGTGGCGCCGAGCGGCACGGAGAACGTGTCGACCGCGAGCAGTCCCGCGGCCAGATCGACCTGGAGCAGCCGCTGGAAGCCCGTCGCCCGCTCCCCCGTCGGCGTGCGGAACTCCTGATAGTCGGCGAGCGCCTCGAGCACGGTGTGCCCGGGGATCCCGCCGGCGTTCTCGGTGACGATCGCGCCGAGCCCGTGGAAGTGTCCCGACAGCACGAGCACGACGTTGCGGTTCGGTGCGGCGACCCGCTCCCACAGCAGGTCGCCGTGCGAGACCCACCGCGAGGTGGTCGAACGCTCCGCGTCGTCGGTGGCGGTCGCCGGCGTCAGATGCTCGTGCGTCGAGATGACGATGTTCGCGTCCCGGTGGGCGGCGACGACGTCCTGCGCCCAGGCGATCTCGCGCTCGCCGTACGCGTACGGCAGCGAGATCATCACGAACCGCGCGCCACCCGCCGCGAACGACGACCAGTTCGCGCTGTTGTCGTCCGCGGTCAGCGAGCCGCCGAACCACGGCTGGTCGCGATATCGCTCCGGCCCGAAGTACTCGTTGAAGAGGTCGTTGCTCACGCCGCGCTTGTTGTCGTGGTTGCCCGGAAGCACGCTGTTCGCGATTCCTTTCGCATCCAGCACGCCTTGCAGCCGCGATGCCACCTCGTACTCGCGGCGGGCACGCTCTTCCGTCTGGCCCGGATCGACCCAGTTCTGGATGAGATCGCCCGTGTGGGTGACGAAGGCGAGCTTTCGCGCGTCGGCGTTCTCCGCCAGCCACGCCACCTCTCCCGCGTACACCTCGGGGTACGTCTCCGAGTAGTACTGGGTGTCGGTGAGGTGCCCGAGCGCCACGTCGTAGTCAGCGGGGTCGGCGAGCCCGTCCGCGTCGGCCGCGGCCGACTCTGTCCTCGGCACCACCTGCACCAGCAGGTCGACCGTGCCGCCGACGACCTCTTCGCCCCGCACGACTCCCTCGAGCCGTACCGATGCGGTGGCTGCGGCATCCGCTGCCGTCACCGCGCCGGCGGCTTCGTCGAGGGCGCGCCATCCCGCCCGGCCCGTGGCGCCGGCGGCGGGAGACCAGACCGACAGCCGCACCTCGGCCCGCCCGACGGTGCGGCCCTACCACGAGATGGTGCCGCCGTCGTCGGGCAGCCGCACGCGCATCCGCACGTATGGCAGGTCGTACCCGTCGTCGCGCGCCGTGAGTTCTGCGGCAGAGACCTCCTGCTCGCCCGGCGCGGTCCTGCTCGTGAGCGGCGAGGGCCAGGAACCGGCGTGGGCTGCCAGCACCTCCAGCGGGGTGCCGTCATCGTCCTGCGACGCGACCGCGAGGGCGGCGGCCTGGCCCGTGGCCGCATCGGCCGCGTCCGATCGGGCGCCGTCGAGTGCGCGCTCGATCAGGTCGTCCGCGGACGGCGCGCGGTGCGCGGCCAGCACACCCGGGGTCGCCGCGGCGGGGACGAAGTCGCTCGCGTCATCGCCGGTGAACGCGGCGCGCTGCATCGTCTCGCCGCGCAGCCGGTCGACGGCGAAGGTCGACAGCGCGAGTCCCTTCGTGCAGGGGCTGGGGACGTCCACGCTGCTGTCCATCTCGTTGCGGTGGAAGATGCCGACACTGTCGACGCGGCGCCCTTCGGCGTCCTGCACCCACACCCCCGCGCCCGCAAGCTCGAGCGGCTCGGCGTACGCCGCGTCGGCCGCGCCGGCCGCCGGTGTTCCTTCGAGGGCGGCCGTCCACGTGTCGTCGGGACCCAGCACCGTGCCCGGGCCCACGACGGCGAGGTCGTCGAACCGGCGGAAGCCGTCGGCACCGCACGCGATCAGCGTCCAGCCCGAGATGTCGACCTCGCGTGCACCGAAGTTCGCGAGCTCGACGAAGTTGCTCCGAGACATCCCGTCGATCTCGGGGTCGGTCGCGATCTCGCTCACCGCCACCCCCGGTCGGTCGTCGTACGCGAACGCCGTCGCGATGGAGGAGGTCGCCGCGGACGATCGCTCCGCATTCGGGGTGCCCGGCGTGCGGCTCGCGATCGCGAAGCCGCCGTTGGCCTGCCGCTGCCAGCTCTCTCCCGTGCGGTAGTCCAGCGTCGAGGGCAGCTTGTCGCGTCCGGTCTGACAGGCGGTGTCCTCGCGCGAAGACACCCCGACTCCGTCGACCCGGCGTCCGTCGGCATCGACGAGGAGCACGCCGTGCACGAGGTCGGCCAGCGACGTCTCGACGCGGATGTCCGCGTTCTGCGCGAATCCGGGACTCCCGATCACCAGGCGCTCTCCTGGCCGCAGCGCCGTGCTCTCCGCGAACACGTGCTGGAGCGCCTCGGTCGGCGCGGCGCCGGTGGCGGTGCAGCGGTAGAGCCGCCAGCCGCCGAGATCCACGACCCCCGGGCCGTCGTTGACGAGCTCGACGAAGTCGTCGCCGCGCCCGGCCGGGCCTGCCGCGGCGATCTCGGACACCCGCACCGGCTCGTCGGCGGCGATCGCCAGCCCGTTCGGCTCACCCGGAGTCGCGACGGCGCGCACCCAGCGCCCGTCGTCGGACGAACCGGCCCGCTGCCAGCTCTCGCCGAGCGCCGCCGCGGTGGTCACCGGCAGCTCGACGCCTCCACCGCATTCCGACGTCGTCGGCGCGGGATCGTCCGAGTACACCGCGAGAGCGTCGACGGTCTCGCCGGACGGGGCGATGACGATCAGTCCGTACCCGCGCTCCGAGAGACGGGCCGTCGGGAACGCCCGCCGCTCCCCTGCCCCGAGGATGACTCCCGCCAGATCCGCCTCGGCATCCGACGGGCGAGACCGCAGGCCCTCGTCGTCGCAGCGGAAGACCGCGTACCCCGTGAGATCGACCGGGCGATCACCGGGATTCTCGAGCTCGAAGAACCCGGAAGCCGAGCCCCGGACCCCTGCCGGTGCGACCTCGACGAGCGACACCGCGCCCGTCGACGTGGCGATTCGGGGCGATTCCGCCGCACCGGCGGGACCGCCGACCGAGGCCGCGATCCCGACGAGGAGCACGGATGCCGCAAGGAATGTGGTCACACGTTTCGTGGCGCGCACGCCTCGACGGTGACCCGGCGAGGTGAACCGGCACGGGCGCGGCGGCGATCATCCGGTGTACGGCCGCGGGACGCTTCCCTCAGCCGGCGGCGGCGACGGCCTCCGCCACGACCGCAGGGTCGGTGACATCGTGGCCGGGCGAGCCGCCGCCCGGCCCGGATGGGGCACCGTGGCCCGCGCGGGCGCGCGCCGAGAGGTGCACCGCATCGACCCCGGCCGCGAACAGCGCCGGGATATCGGCCGGGTGCACGCCCCCGCCCGCCATCACCTCGACAGTTCCCGAGCGCTCCGCGAACGCCGCCAGCATGGCGAGGCCGTCGATCGAACGCGGCGCACCGCCCGAGGTGAGCACGCGGTCGACGCCCTCGGCCACCAGCGCGTCGAAGACGGCCGACGGGTCGGCCGCGGCGTCGACGGCGCGGTGGAACACGAGCGTCGCTGGGCCCGCAGCATCCCGCCATCGACGCAGCGTGTCGACGTCGAGGCCGCCCTCGGAGGTCAGCGCGCCGACGACCACGCCGCCCGCGCCGCGATCCACGCACGCGCGGATGTCAGCCGCGACGAGCGCGACCTCCTCGGGGTCGTAGACGAAGCCGCCTCCGCGAGGGCGCACGAGCACGTTCACCATCCTGGGGTCGACGGCCGCGAGCACGGCTTCGAGCGTCGCGAGCGACGGCGTCAGCCCGCCGACGTCGAGGGCCTGGCACAGCTCGAGCCTCGCGGCCCCGGCCGCGATCGCGGAGCGGGCCCCGGCGGGGTCTTGGACGGCGATCTCGACGGGGCGCGGTGCGGACATGCCGTGAGCCTAGTCCGGCGGTGCGCCTGGCCGCAGACATGGTGAGACCCGCCGCGCTCCCGGGCGGCGGGTCTCGACGGATTCAAGAGAATCGCAGCTGCCGCGGCCTCGCGAAGAGGTGCCGGAACCACACGCCGATGCCGGAGACGACATGCGACGCCGGGCTTTCCGGCGTGATCGTCGCGCCGCGGTCGGCGATGCTGCGGAGAATCTCGTTCTCGCGATCCAGGGCGGCCGCCCGCTCGCGATCGAGCCGGTCGGCCGTGAAGGTCAGGGTGCTCCCGTCCATGGCCGTTCCTTTCATGAAGCTCGCCCGGGTTGGCGAGGGTTGTGTGATGTGAGTGGCGGTCGCGGCGCCGTGATACGCCAGGCCGTGAACACAGCGTCGCCGTATCCGGTATCGGACTCGGCTGCGCACGGTACTGGTCCGGTACTGGTGGGAACGGATGCCGTTGACGCTCGTTTCCGCGGAGATCACACTGCATCCATGGCCATCAGGGTTCTGGGGCCGCTCGACACGGGGACCGAGCAGACCCTGAGCCCGCGGGAGCGGGTGGTGCTCGCCGCACTCATCGTGCGAGCGGGACGCACTGTCGCGCCGGGCGACCTCGCGGAGGCGTGCTGGGGCGAGGATCCGCCGCGCACGTGGTCGCAGCAGGTCAAGACCTGCGTCGCGCGCATCCGCGCCGGGCTCGGAAGCGCAACGATCGTGACGCGGGGCTCCGAGTACACCCTCGGGATCGACCCCGCGACGATCGACGCGTTCGAGTTCGAGCGGCTCGTCTCGGGTGCGCGGCAGCACGCGCTGCACGACGAGCACGATCGCGCGGTCGACGCGTATCGGCGGGCGCTCGAGCTGTGGCGCGGCGAGCCGTACGTCGAACTCGCGGACTGGGAGCCGGCGGCGGTGGAGGCCGAGCGCCTCATCGAGATCCGCGACAGCGCCCAGGAGGAGCTGCTCGAAGCGCGGCTGGCGGAGGGCGAGCATCGCGCCGTCATCGCCGACGCGGAGCGCCTCGTGCGCGCCGCTCCGCTCCGCGAGGATCGCTGGGCGATCCTCGCGATCGCGAACTATCGCGCCGGGCGCCAGGCGGAGGCGCTCGCCACCGTGCGCGCCGCGCGCACGCGGCTCGCGGACGAGCTGGGCATCGACGTCGGGCAGCGGCTGCGCGAGCTCGAGGCGTCGATGCTGCAGCAGGATCCGTCGCTCACCCTCGTCAAGGCGCTGTATCGTGTGAGCGACGCCTGTCCGTACCGGGGCCTTGCGGCCTTCTCGATCGCCGACGCCGACGAATTCTTCGGGCGAGAGGGCGACATCGATGCGCTCCTGCAGCGCGTGCGGCCAGGAACGCTCACCGCGGTGGTGGGTGCGTCCGGTTCGGGGAAGTCGTCACTGGTGTTCGCGGGACTGCTCCCGCACGCCTCGGAAGGCCGCCGAGTGGCCGTCGTCACAGCGGGACGCGAAGCCGCGCCTCGGCTGCGCGGAAGGATCGAGAAGCGCGGCGCCGCCGACCTCGTCGTCGTCGACCAATCAGAAGCCGTGTTCCAGCTTCCGGCGCAGGAGCGGGACGAACTGTGCACGCTGATCGCCGGCGTCCTCGCTTCCGGGTCAGCGGTGGTCATGACGCTCCGCAGCGACTTCCTCGACCACGCGACAGGGCTCCCTCACATCGGCACGCTGATCGGCCGCGGCGTCTACGCAATCGGGCCACTCACGCTCGAGGGGCTGCGGGAGGCAATCGAGTGCCCGGCCACCCGTGCTGGCCTCCGGCTCGAGCCCGGACTCGTGGAAGTGATCGTGAGGGACGCCGACGACCGTCGCGCCACCCTGCCGCATGTCTCGCACGCACTGGTGGAGACCTGGATCCGGCGGGAGGGCGCGACCCTGACGGTCGCCGGGTACGAGGCCTCCGGCGGAATCGTCGGCGCCATCGCGCAGTCGGCCGAGAGCCTCTACCGCTCGCTCGATCCCGAGGATGCCGACGCATGTCGCTCCCTCATGCTGCGGCTCGTGCACCGCGGTGCGGACGGCGCGTCCGTGCGGCGCAGCGCACAGCTGGGGCCGCTGATCGCCGACCCCGCACGCCGCCGGGTGCTCGACCGCCTCGTCACGGCGCGCCTGCTCGCCACCGACAGCGACGAGGTGACGGTGGCGCACGAGGCCGTCGCGACGGCATGGCCGCGGTTGGACGGCTGGCTCGAGGAGGACGCCGAGGGAGCGCGCCTCGTGTCTGCTGTCGCGACCGCGGCGGAGCTGTGGAACGGGTCCGGCCGGCGCGAGGAGGATCTCCTGCGTGGCGCACGACTGCAGGCCGCGCTGGACTGGCGGGACGAGACGCGGCCCGACCTCACCACCGTGGAGCGAGAGCTGCTCGACGCGTCGGCGGAGCGGGAGCAGGACGAGGTGCGCGAGCTCGGCGAGCGCGCCGCACGCGAGAAGCGGAACAACCGGCGGCTGAGGTGGGCCGTGGGTGGCGCGGGTGTGCTGCTCGTGGCGGCAGTCGTCGGCGGAAGCCTCGCCGTGGCGCGGGGCAGAGAGGCGCAGGTCGCCGCCGAGAACGCGAGTGTCGAGGCGCTCGTGGCGACCTCGCTCTCCCTGCAGGACAACGATCGGGAGACGGCGGCGCTGCTTGCTGCCGAGGTGTATCGCCGCTGGCCCGACGACGCGCGCACGCGGTCGGCGCTGTGGGGCGTCGTGACGAACGGCGGAGGAGTCGTCGCCGTCCACCACGGCGACGACGCGTCGGTGCCATGGCTGGACGTCATCCCGGGCACAGACACCGCGCTGCGGGTGTCGGCGGCTCTCGGCGATCCCACAGCATCCACCGTCGACATCGTCGACCTCACGACCGGAGAGTCCGTGCGCACCCTGAACACGGTGCTGCCTGCAGTGGAGGGCTCATCGGAGCGCGCCGTCTCGGTGAGCCCGGACGGATCCACCGCGGCGATAGCCCTGTTCGTCTACCCCGATCCGAGCGTCGACGGCCCGTGCTGCTGGACAAGCCTCTCGATGATCGACCTGGAGACGGGACGATCTCGGTCCGAGGTCGACGTGATCCACACGATATTGACCACCCCCGCCGCGTGGGACGCGACCGGGCGCCAGGTGTTCATGGCCGACGCCTCCACCGGCGAACTCATGGCGATCGACGCCACGACGGGCGCCGTGAGGACATCGAGCGGCTGGGCACCCGCCCCTCAGCCGTCGATAGATCAGGTCACGTACTGGGCGAGCCCCGCGGTGCTCGACGACCGCCTCGTCGCCGTCGGCGCGGGCACCGAGATCCGCGTGTACGACCAGCACTCGCTCGCCGTCGCACGGACGATTCCGTTCGACGACGACCGGTCGAGCGAGGCGGTCATCACCGATGGCCGGGGTGGCCTGGTGACCGCCGGGTGGGATGGCTACGCGCGCATCGACCCGGACGGATCCGTCGCGTGGAGCCGATTCGGGGACCCGACGAAGAACTGCGTGTCGCTGCATCTGGCGAGTCCCGACACGGTCGCCTGCGGATCGTACGGAGGACTCTCGCTCATCGATCTCGACACCGGCGAGCCGACGGGCGCGGCGGCCCCGGTCCAGTACAACCGCAAGGCCTTCTTCGAGATCATCGACGACGAGTCCCTGCTCGCCTTCCCCACGGTCCCGGCGGTCTGGCTGCGCTGGCGGATCGACGGGGGCGGGGCGGGCGCGGACGTCGTCGCGAAAGGACGCGAACTGCTCGAAGGCCCGGAGGCCGGAGGCTCTCTCGTCGTGACGCAGCCGTCGGGCGGTGGACCGATGCAGCTCTGGGACATTGATCGCGACGTCCCCGTCGGCGAGGAGTCGGCGCGCATCGTCCCTCTCGGCAGCGGCGTCGTCGCCCGCTTCGCCGAGCGCGAGCCCGGTCCCCTGTATGCACGGTATGTGAAGCAATGGGGTCGCCCGACGCTCGAGAGGGTGTCGACAGGCGACGAGATCCCGCTCCGCATCCCCGGTCTGCCCGACTCGGTCAACGTCTACCCGGGCGGCTGGCCGGCGCCGGCCTTCGCAGCATGGCCGGACGGCGTCGTCGCCTTCGATCCGTCGACGGGCGAGGCCCTCGGCCCCATCCTGACGATCCCCGAAGGCTTCTCGGAGGTGAAGTCCGTCAGCGAGACTCCCGACGCCACTCGCGTAGTGCTCAGCTGGTGGAACACGACGCGCGCCGTTTACGAGACAGGGGTCTTCGATATCGCGACCGGCGACCTCATCGCACGCGGTCTCTTCGGACTGGAGGGCAGCCTCGCCGTCGACGACGACCGCATGGTCGGCGTCGCGGAGGACGACGCACGGATCTACGACCTCCGCACCCTCGAGCCGGTCGTGGCGCTCGCCCGGGCGGCGGGCGGCGGCAATCGGATCGCCGTCAGCATGGACGGTCGCACGCTCCTCAACGTCGGGTACAACAACACGCTCACGCTGTACGACCTGCCCGGGAACATCGCCCTCGCGGGTCCGGTCGACGGTGCTGCGGACGCGACCCGCGTCGCGGGCGGCTTTCTCACGGCGGACGGCGAACGCCTCATCGAGGCGCTCCGCAGCGGTATCCGGATCTGGGACCTGCGCACCGCGCAGCAGGCCGCCGACGCGTGCGCGCTGGCCGGACGCGAGCTGACCCCGGACGAATGGTCCACGTACTTCCCGGGCGAGGAGCAGGTCGAGACCTGCGCCGCGCTCGCGGCGACGACCGACGGAGACTGACCCGGCGCCCACGCGAGGGCGCCGGGCCTCACGCACGTGTCAGAACACCGGCACGCCCGCGCGTACCAGCCGCCAGTTCTCGACGTGGAAGTCGGCGGGGTCGATCACCCCGGTCGCCGAGGCGTACGCCACGATCGCCTCGCGGATCGCGACCTGCGCGTTGTAGACCACAGGGGCCGTCGCGACGTGCGGGAACCCGCCGCCACCCGATTGCCGGTAGTTGTTGATCGCCACCACGAACCGCTGGTCGGCCGCCACCGGCGCTCCGCCGAACGCGAGGTTCGCAATGCGAGACCCTTGGGGCTGGGAGATGTCGATGTCGTAGGTGACGCCCGAGAACTGGTCGAAGTTGTAGTCGGGCGTGTTCAGCGCGTTCGTCCAGGTCGCCGGTGCGACCGGGGCATCGGGTGCCACCTGCTGGAAGTACTTCGCCGAGTACTCGAGGTAGTCCTTGATCTGCGCGCCCGTGATCACCGACCCGAGCAGGGTGTTGTCGTAGATGTACAGCCCTGCGACGTCCTTGATCGTCACCTGCCCGGCCGGGAACGTCGCGGCGCGGTTGAACGGCGCCGCGAGCGAGATGATCGGAAGGGATGCCTCGGGGGTACCTGCGATCGCCTTCGACACGGTGTCGATCTGCACATGGTGGACGTAGTCGAGGATCGCGGTGTCCTTCCAGCAGGACTCGGCGGCGGAGAGCACCTCGGTGGAGATCGCGACCGGCGTGTTGACGTACGCGACGACGGCGTCGTGCTGCGCCTTCACGACCTGGACGAGGGCGGGGTCGTCGGCGACGGTGTTCGTATTGACGGTGAGGGACTTCGCTCCGGTGACCGCCCACCTGCCGCGGTCGATCGTGAGCGTGAGGTCGAACACGCTGAGGCGCTGACCCCAGTTCTTCGGCTCGCTCATGACGACCTGCTTGCCCGTGGCCTTGTTCGTCACGAACCGCTGCGGGATGTCGAGGTGGGCGTGGCCGAAGAGGATCGCGTCGATGCCGGGGACCTGCTCGGCGAGTAGCGCCGACGCGTTCTCAACCGGGATGTCGGTGCCGTACGACGACAAGCCGCTGTCGCCGGCGTGCACGCTGGCGACGACCACGTCGACGCCCTCGGCGCGCATCACGGGGACCCACCGTGCGGCGGTCTCCACGACGTCGAGCACGTCGATGCGTCCGCTCACGTTCGCCTTGTCCCAGATGACGACGCCGGGGTTGGTGAGGCCGAGCACGCCGACGCGGATCGGCTTGTAGCCCGGGATGTTCATCTTCTTGACGACGTAGGGCCGGAACGCGGGATCGGTTGTGCCCGCGTGCACGGCGTTCGCAGCCAGGGCCGGGGCATCCAACTGCGAGATCCAGTTGTCGAGGAAGTCGAGACCGTAGTTGAACTCGTGGTTGCCGAGGGCCACGGCGTCGTAGCCGATCGCGTTGAATGCGGCCGCGATCGGATGCACCGCACCCGACGCGGTGACCGGATCGACGGTCGCGTAATAGAAGCCCAGTGGTGACCCCTGGATCGTGTCGCCGGCGTCGAACAGCAGCGTCCGGCCCCGCCCGCGGTCCGCGCGGATCTGGTTCACGAGGCTCGACACACGGGCGAGCCCGATGGTGTTGCCGGCGCTGTCGCTGTAGGCGGCGTCCTTGTAGTAGTCCCAGTTGAGCGCGTTGGCGTGGATGTCGGATGTGCCCATGACGGTGATGGTCACGGACTTCCCGCCCGGTGCGGCAAGCGCCTGCGGCGACTGCACCCAGCCGGCCGCGGGGGGCGCCCCCCCGCCCCGGGCGCCCG
>NZ_JBKFBD010000035.1:0-56654 GCF_053345975.1 Microbacterium sp. C23T
CCCCCCCCCGCCCGCCCGCCCCCCCGGGCGGGGGCGGCGGCGGAGGACCCGATCCACGCCCGCACGTCGGAGTTCGCGACCACGACGACGACCGTGATGCCGACGCTCGCCGAGCTCTGGCTGAGCGCCAGCGTGCCGCCGACGTCGACCACGTCGAGCGAGTCCTCGGCGCGCACGGTCACCGACTGACCGGCGCCGCCCGCGATCGTCTGGTTCACCTGCGCGCCGTCGCCGATCCAGGCGCGGGTGTCGACGTCGAAGATGTCGACGATGAACGCGCCGGTGACGGCCGCTCCGCCGCTGCTCGCACCGCCGGCGATCGCGACCGACGACAGTTTCAGCCAGTCGATCTTGCCGGCGAGCGGCTTCGGGACCTCGGGGACCAGCGGCTCGATCGCGGTGGTGGCCGACACGGATGTCGCGCCCGCGGCGTTCGTCGTCGTGACGGAGCCGGCCGCGGTGCCCGACTCGATCGCCGCGGTCGTGGTGATCTCGAAGTAGTTGACCGAGAACGCCCCGCCGATGGCAGCGCCGCTGTCGGTGGAGAGCGCGCCCGCGATCGCGAGGTTCTGGAACCCGAAGCGCTGGCCGGCGAAGACGGTGATCGCACCGTTCGCCGCCTGGAGGGTCGCGCCCGCGCCCACCTTCGCCTCGGTCGTGAGCAGCAGGATCTGCACCGCCGCGCTGCCGGCGAACGACGTGCTCTGGCCGCCTCCGGCGGCGAACGCCCAGGCGACGAAATCGTCGCGCGACGGCGCGCTCGACACGAGTGGGGTCGAGGCGCGGACGACCACGCCGCCGTTGCCGCTGACCGTGGCATCGGTGCCGATCTCGGCGCGCGTCGTGATGTCCTGCACGTTCAGGCTGATGGCGGCGCCCACCCGCGTGCCGCTGGACTGGAGGTCGATCGCCGATCCCATCGCGAGCGCCCGTGCGTTCGCGGCGAGGAGGCTCTGGACCGTGACCGCGCCGCTCAGCGCCGTCACTGTCACGTTGGGAGCGATGCGGGCCGTGCTCGTGGCGACGACCCAGTTCACGGCCACCGCGGCGCCCACCTGTGTCGACCCGCTGCCGGTGCCCGACTGGCTCGAGGACTGGCCGTTCGCCCCGGACGCGCCGTTCGAGCCGTTCGTGCCCCCGTTGGAGGTCGGCATCGAGTTCGTGTCGCTCTTGGTGCCCTGCGTGTTCGGGTTCGAGCCGCCGACGGCGTCCTTCGACTCGTCGTCGCCCGACTTGCCGCCGCTCTCGGCGCCCTTCGCACTCGCGACGGCCTTCGCCTCGGACCGCACCTCCGACACCGCTTCGACGGTGACCGCGGTCCCCTGCACGTTCCGGGCGATCTCGGCGAGGGTGTCCCACCCGACGACCGCGTTGACGACGACGGTGGCTCCGACCGCTGTGCTCTTGCCCGCGGCATCCGCGTTGCCCTCCGTCGCGATCCAGGTGACGTGCGTGGCGCGCACGACGACTGCGCCGGTCTGCACCGTCGCAGCGCCACCCGCGATGCGCGCGGTCACGTGGTCGTCGACGCTGATCACGAGGGCGACCACGGGCGTGACCGCCGTGTCGCCCGCGGTGCCTCCCTCGGCCTTGGTCGCGAGGTCGCGGAACCCGGTCGCGGAGACGGTGAGTGCGCCGCCCCCGCTGAACGCGCCCGAGATGCGGGCGGTGACGTCGCTGCCGTCGATGACCTGCAGCGCGAAGGAGGCGCCGACGCCCGTCGCCGAACCCACCTTCGCCTTGCTGGTGGCGGTGGCCGAGTCGCGCTCGTTGCTCTGCGCCCGGATGACGGATGCTCCGGACGAGAGCGTGACGACGGCTCCGGCCGGCACCAGCGCTTCGATGGTGCTGCCGAGGATGTTGATGGCGAGGGCGCCGGCGACGCCGACACTCGTGGACTTGCTCGCTCCGGCGCGGGCCGTCGAGACGATCTCGTGCTCGAACAGCCGGAACAGCTGATCGGCGGTGGGGCTCGTCGGCAATGTGTCGCCGTCGCCGACGGTGACGCCGTTCTGCTTCACCCAGGCGTGGCTGCCGTTGCGCTTGTAGAAGCCCACGGTGTTCGCGCCGTCGGCCTTCGTGAGTTCGAACCACGTGTCTTCGGCGATCTGGTCGGTCGGCAGCTGCGACTTCTCGACGACGGCGTTCTTCGTGACGAACACCCATGCGCCGCCCTCGCCCTTCCAGACGCTGCCGGCCGGGTGCCCGTCCTTCTCGGCGTCGAGGACGTACCAGTTGCCGTCGACGACAGCGCCGGGCAGCGCATCGACGGTGCCGGTGAGGCTGACGTCGGTCTCCATGCTCCAGCTGCCGCCGGAGTACTTGTAGAGCCCGTCGTCGCCGCCCGACGCGTCGTCGCCGTCGGCGTTCGTCTTGACGAAGATCAGGTCGCCCTCGCTCGGACCGGGCAGCTGCTCGCCGGATTCGACGGTCTCCCAGCGCTTCGCGACGTCGTTCCAGCGGCGCACGACGTCGTCGGCGTCGCCGTCGAGCATCTCTGCGATCACGGTGAGCCCGGTCGCCGTGATCGCCGATGCCCCCGTCGTGGCACGGATCGTGATGTCGACGGCCTGCACGGCGACGCCGGCCCCGACACCCACGGAGCCCTTCGTCGCGGTGTCGCCGCGAGCATCGGCGAGCGAGTCGGTGTCGCCGCGGGCGATGAGCGACACCGCTCCACCCGCGTTGACGGCGATGCCGTCGGCGAACCGCGCCGTCACCGTTCCCGACACGACCGCGATGGCGATCGCGCCGGCGATCGACACCGAGTTGCCGCTCGAGGAGCCGCTGGAGTTCTGACCGGTCGCCGCCTTCGGCGTCTGGGTCGTGGAGGTGCTGCCGCCGCCGTTCGCGGACTTCGTCGACTTCGCGTTCCCGAGGTTGTCGTCGGCCTTCTCGTTGACGTCCTTGCCACCGGAGTCCTTGCCCTCCGAGGGCTTCGCCCCCTGGGCCGCGGCCTTCGCGGTGGTCGTCGCGTCGATGCGCTGGGTCGCGGTGAACGACACGGCGCCGGTGGTGGTGAGGCTGCGGTCGCTGCCCGAGGTGGACGAGACGTCGTCGAGGATGGCGAGGGCGAGCGAGATGCCGATGCCGGCGGTGCTGCCGGCGACCGTCGAGCCCTTCGCCGTGGTGTCGGCGGTGACGGTCTGGGTGGCGGAGGCGGTGATGCTCGACGCGCTGAGCGGAGCGGAGCCCTTGCCGACGGAGGCGCTGGTGCGGATGACCGCGAGGAGGATGGCGACCGAGGGGGTCACGCTGACCGTGGCGGAGGCTGCGCCGGCCTCGGCTTCGGTGGTGAGCACGACATCGTGCGTGGCGGTGATGCTGACGGCGCCCGCTCCCGTGAGGGGAGGACCGCGCGTCGGGTCGGCCGCCGGGCTGATGCCCGCATAGACCAGGTGCGTCGGCAGGTTCAGGGCGACGGCGGCGCCGATGCCGACGGTGCCGTCCCCGGACTGCGTGGCCTTCGCGGAGGCCTTGTCGTTCGACTTCGACCCGGCGCTGATCCCCACCGCGCCGCCGCCCGTGATGACGACGCCCGGGATCTGCCCGGGGCCCGGGAAGGGCGAGTTCGAGCCGTCGGCGTCGAGGACCGCGCGCGTGCTCTCGTTGACGATGTTGAGGGCGAAGGCCGCGGCCACGCCGAGCGTGCCGTTCGTGTGGGAGGCGCCGGCTTCGGCGACCGCCAGCGTCGTGTGGGTTCCCGCGTTCTTCATCTGCGCCGTGATCGTGAGGCCCGACGCCTGTACGCCCGAGCCGACGCCGACGCCGGCTTCGGTGGTGATCGTGACCTTGTTCACCGCGACTGCGGCGCCGATGCCGACGGTCGACGAGTTCGTCGCCGTGCCCTTGGCCGAGGCGGAGGCATCGGTGTCCGCCCGGGCCACGAAGCTGACCGTCCCGCCGGTGGCGATGGATGCTCCCGGCAGCAGCATGGCGCGCGCCACCGAGGTGACGAGGTTGAACGCGATCGCGGCGGCGACGCTCACGCTCGTGCCGTCCTCGTTCTTCGCCTGCGGGGTGATCGATCCGCCGCCCGCTCCGCCGCTGGTGCGGCTCGCGGCGTTGCCGAGCTTCGCGTCCGACTTCGAGTTGACGTTGTCGCTGCCGGCGTTGCCGCCGCCCTGGTTCTCGGCGGGCGCACCGGTGGCGCTCGCTTCGGCGGACGTGGCCGTCGTCGAGGTGCCGTCGGCGGTGAGGCCGACGTCGCCGGTCGCGGTGACGACACGGGCGACGGATACCTCGACCTCGTGATCTGCAGAGGTCAGGGCGAACGAGATGGTCATGGCGAGCGACGATCCCGCACCCGCGTTCGTCGCGCCGGTGGCGCTCGTCGTCGCCTTGGCGGTCTGGGTCGCGGTGGCGGCCAGCGATCCGAGCGTGAGGGCCGGCCCCGCGAGGATTCCGGCGAACGTGCGGACGTTGTGGATCGCGATGCTCGCGACGCCGGTGAGGGTCGCGCTGGTGCCGCCGTCGGATCCCCCGACGGTCGTCGTGGTGGCGTCGTCTGCGCCGGTCGCGGTCATCGTCAGGGCGCCGATGCCGGAGGGCGCGGCGCCCGCGCCGATCGCCGCGACGATGTCGTCACGGATGAGACTCAGCGCGACCGAGGCCCCGGCTCCGACGGCGCTGCCGTTGTCTCCCCCGAGCTCCTGCTTGGCCGTCGCCTTGGCGGTGCTCTTGTGCGCGCCGCGCGACGTGATGCTGACCGCCCGGTTCGCGAACGAGCCGGCACCGTCGATCGTGGCCGAGGTCAACGCGTCGATCTTCGCGAGGGCGAAGGATCCTGCCACGGCGATCGAGCCGCCCGAGGTCTTCTTGCCTGAGACCGCGGTGGCGGTGAATGACGAGTCCCCGGCGTCAGGGCCCTCGGCGGCGATGGTGAGCCCGCCGGCGGCGTCGATCGCGCCGCCCTGGACGAAGGCCCGGGTCGAGAGGTCGGAGATCAGGAGGGCGATGCCGATTCCGACGCCGTTGCCGCTCGCACCCCCGCTGCCCGTCGTGGTGCCGCCGTCGCCGGTGACGGCGATGGTGTTCTTCCCCCGTGCCGTGACCGTCTGCGTGCCGGTGGTCCCGACCTTGGCGCCGACGATCCGGCCGGTGGTGTGCGATTCCGTGAGCGCCATGCCGAACGCGCCGGAGATGCCGATGCCCCCGTCGCTGGTGCTCGCCTGCCCGTTGCCGCGTCCCGCGCCGTTCGAGTTCTTGTTGTTCTGCGACGCGCCGCCGGGGCTCGCCTTCGCGGTGGCGGTGACGTCGGCCGTCTGCGACGCGAGGATCGCGAGGGACGCCGCCGTCGTGCCGGTCCCGTTCGTCGAGTCGATGGCGGCGTCGGTGGTCTGCGACAGGTGCGCGATCGCGACGCCCGCGCCGCTTCCCGCCTCGTGCGCGTCGCCGACGGCGTTGAGCTTGGCGCTGTTGGCGGCCGCGATCCCGAGCGCTCCCCCGACGATCATGCGCGCGTTCCCCGTGATCTTCCCGAGGGCGCTCGCCGTGACGCTCAGGATCGCGACCGCCGCGTCGAAGTCGCTCGAGAGCGGGTCCTCGTCCTTCGACGGATCGGTCTGCGGCGTCGCCGCGACGTCGACCGTCGAGGTGGCCGAGATCGTCGCCGCGCCGTCGACGTCGACGACCGCATCGCCGCCGACCGTGGCCGTCGCGTTCGAGGTGACGAACGCGGCATCGCCGTAGTCCTTGATGAGGGTGACGGGCCCGACCGTGGAGGTGGCCGTCGCGGTGAAGTCCCCGGACGCCGTGATGGTCGCGCCGCCGCGCACATCCACCACCGCGTCGGCGCCCGCGAGCACGAGGTACGCGGTGCCCGCGGTCGCGTCGGGCACGACGGTGGCGGTTGCCGTCAGAGTGATGCCGCCGGTGGCGGCCCCGCCGTCACCCGTCGCGGTGAGCGATCCGCCGTCGACGATGACCGATGCGTCGGCATCGTGGTCGAGGCACTCCGTGAGGCTGAAGTCGTCGAAGTCCGTGCAGTCGGGGACGTTCACCGGGATGCCGTCGGTGTTGCTCTCGGCCGCGGTGAGCGTGATGTCCCCTGCGCTCAGCGAGCCGGTGACGGTGATCGTCTCGAACTCGGCGAGGAACGCGGCGAACCCGAGGTTCAGCACGTCGGCGATCGTGAGCGAGTCACGCCCTCCGCCGCCGGTGATCTTCAGCACGGTGCCCGTGCCGACCGGCGCGGTGAACGTCGTGGTCTCGAAGGTGCCGTTGGCGCTGCGCAGCTGCAGCTGGCCTGCCGACGGCCCCGCCTCGAGGATCGCCTCGTCGTCCTTGTCGTCGGCGAGGGCGAAGTCGACATCGGCGCCGGGGTCGTTGTCGGCGACGATCGGCTCGATGCCCGCGTACTCCACGCGGGTCGCACCGAACAGCATCACGCCGCTCGAGCCGTCCGACGGCTGCGAGGTGAAGCCGCCCGCGCCGCGAGTGGCGAGCGTGTCGAATCCGGCAGCGCCGTCGAACCCGATCGTGATCCCGGGATCGGTACCGCCGAAGTCGATCGTGAAGGTGTCGTCGCCGGATGTGCCGGTGACGCGGATCACGGAGATCTCGGAGAGCGACCGGGTCACACCCTCGAACGTCACGGTGCCGTCGCCGTGGAAGACCAGCGACGACGAGGTTCCCGACATCGTGATGACCCACGGCGCGGGCGCCGCGGGTGCGGCCGGAGCAGGCTCCGCCGGCGCCGCGGGCGCGGGGCCCGCAGGGGCGGGAGCAGCAGGTGCCGGGTCGACGACCGTGGGCTCGACGGGGGCCGGCGCGGGATCGACCGCCGGGGCAGGATCGGGCGCGGGGTCGGGCGCCGGAGCAGGCTCCGGTTCAGGCGCGGGCGCGGGCTCGGCAGGCGTCGTCGTCTCGGCCGGCGCAGGCTCAGTCGGTGCGTCGACGTCCGTCGCCTCGAAGGGCCGCACGTCGAGCGCAGCCGGTTGACCGACCATCTCGTCGGACGCAGCTCCCGCGGTCCCGCCGCTCACCGAGAGCTCCGGCGCAGCGGGTGCGGATGCCGGCGTCGGCGCGGCCTCGCGCACAGCGGCGACCGTCGCGACTGCGGCGTTCGCGGGCGTGCCGAAGGGGATCGCAATGCTCACGGCGACGGCGATCGCCGTCGCATACGCGAGCACTCCGAACGCTGCGCTCCGAGAGCGCTTCGTCCCCTCACCCCGAACCATGACGCGCCTGTCGCTCGATAGAACTGACAACAACGCGCCGGTGTACTCGTTCCGCTACGCGGCTCCCCCGAACCCCGGCGATGACACCTGCATCACATACCCCTTGTCCGATCCTCCGCGACCGCCCACCCGAGGGCTACGCGCACGGCGTACCGAACAGCGGCAAAGTTAGCCCTGCTCGACGAGATCCGTCAAGGGTGTGTCGTGAATTCCTGTTCAGAGGGCACATTCCCCCAACGGAATGTCACGGCGACCGGCGATGCACCCGAACGGGTGCCCGCCGGTTCAGTTCAGTCCGGAGTAGGCGTGGAGGCCCTTGAAGAACATGTTGACGATCGTGAAGTTGAAGATCACCGCGGTGAAGCCGATGATCGACAGCCACGCCGAGCGCGATCCGCGCCAGCCGCGCGTGGCCCGTGCGTGGATGTAGCCGGCGTAGAGGACCCAGATCACGAAGGTCCAGACTTCCTTGGTGTCGAAGCCCCAGTAGCGGCCCCACGCGTCGTTGGCCCAGATGGATCCGGCGATGAGCGTGAAGGTCCAGAAGATGAAGCCGAGGATCGCGAAGCGGTAGGCCAGCGACTCGAGCGCCTCGGCGCTCGGGAGGGTCTTGAGGAAGCCCGGTCCGGTCTTCGCGGGACCGGATGCCGCGGCCTCGGCCTTCGCGAGAGCCGCGATCCTTGTCTCGCGCCGGGCCTGCGTGAGCTGCAGCACAGAGAGGCCGAAGGCGAGGGCGAACAGCGCCGTCGCGAGCGAGGCGACGAAGACGTGGATGACGAGCCACACCGACTTCAGCGGGTCCATGAGGGGCACGATGTCGGTGTAGAACCAGATGGCCGTCCCGCCGAGCAGCACCACCACGAGGCCCGTGATGAAGGTGCCGAGGAATCGCAGGTCGTAGCGGAAAAGCACGCCGAGGTACACCGCGACGATGAGCAATGTCCCGGTGAGGGCGAACTCGTACATGTTCGACCACGGCACGCGTCCCGCGGCGATGCCGCGGGTGACGTCGCCGCCCAGGTGGAAGAGGAAGCCGAGCACCGTCAGCGACGTGCCGATGCGGGCCCACACGAGCCGCGCGCGCTTGCCGACGGGGGCGTTGAGTGCCTCCTCCGACGCCGTCTCCTGCGCGCGCATCTGCTCGACGATGCCGCCGCGCGAGCCTCCGCCTCCGCCACCGGCGGCGACGAGTTCGCGCTCTCGCGCGGTCTTGGCCGCGGCATCCTTCGCGTCCACGGCGACCGCGCCGCGACGGGCCAGGTCGACCGCATACGCGATGAACGCGAGGGCGTAGATCGCGATGGCCGTCCAGACCAGCAGCACCGAGACGTCGTCGAGGGTGAGGGGGGAGGCGTCGGGCATGGCTCTCAGTCTACGTCGGGGGTGGATTCGGGCTTGGTGGGACGTTCGCCCGCGGCAGCGGGGTCGGCGAGCGACGCGAGGTGGCGCTGGGCGAACTGCTCGACCGCGCCGTCGAGCGCGGGGTCCTCGCCGCGCGCGAGGCCGGCGTACTCGAGGTGCACGGTGTGGCCCTGGCACGTCGCCTTGACCCACATGCGACGGCGCGGCACGAAGAGTGCGGAGATCAGGCCCGCCAGCGCGAGCACGGCGAACACCAGCACCCACGTCGCGGCGGCGTCGCGATGGATCGAGAGCGACACGTACCGCTTGACCGAGTCCTGGAAGCCGGCGGCGTCCGGTGTCTCGTTCTCGAACGTGATCGTGCCGAGGCCGTCCGGAAGGTCGACGGTGTCGCCGGGCTTGAGCTCGAGCGATTCGGTGCCCGAATCGCCGCCGGCGAGCTGGGTCATCTCGCTCGGGTCGAGGGTGTACACCGACTTCGGCACACCCCCGTCGATGCCGAGGTCGCCGGCGTAGACCCAGAAGGTGAGCATCGGGTACTCGAGGTCGCCGTACACCGAGGTGTAGGCGCCGTTGGTCAGCTCCTGCGCGGTCGGATAGAAGAAGCCGACCAGGCCCACCTGCTCGCGGAGGCCGTCGGGAACCTTCACGACCCCCTGCGAGGTCATGTTGTTGTCCTGCGGCAGGAACGGGACGGACTCCGAGAAGACCACGTCGCCGTCGCTGTTTCGGATCGTGATGGTCGGCGCGTAGCCGTTGCCCATCAGGTACACCTTGTCGCCCGCGATCTGCAGCGGGTGGTTGACGCGCACCTCGCCTGTTTCGGCATCGGCGTTCGGGAACTGCGTCGTCAGGTGCGCGACGAAGTCGCCGGCCTGCCCCGCGCCCTGCGCGCCGGGGGCGACGTAGGAGAGCGAGAACTCGTCGAGCGTGAGCGCGTAGGGCTGGAGGGCGTCCTCGTCGACGAACCGGCCGGGGTTGAACGACGTGTAGTCGAGCATCGTGTTGACCCACGTGCGGCCCTCGATGATGACGGTCTGCCCGGTGTAGGTGAACCCGCCGCCGATGCCGACCGCGAGCAGCACCCCGACCAGCGCGGCGTGGAACACGAGGTTGCCCGTCTCGCGCAGGTACCCGCGCTCCGCCGACACCGACAGCGACTTCGCCCCGTCGTAGCGGGCGACGCGGTACCCTGCCTTCTTCAGCTGCTGCTCGGCGGCCTCGATGGCGGTCGTCGCGGCGGCGGCGGCATCCGTGTCGTCCTGGTACTCGAGGATCTCGGAGCGGTGCGCGTCCAGGCGAGCCAGTCGCGCGGGCGTGCGCGGCGGCTGCGCGCGCATGGCCTTGTAGTGGTGCTTGGTGCGCGGGATGACGCAGCCGACGAGCGAGACGAAGAGCAGGATGTAGATCGCCGAGAACCACGGCGACGTGTAAACGTCGAACAGGCTCAGCTTGTCGAGCACGGGTGCGAGGTCGGCGTTGTCGACGAAGTACTGGCGCACGCCGTTGGGGTCGGCGCTGCGCTGCGGCACGAGCGAGCCGGGCACGGCGGCGATCGCGAGCAGCAGCAGGAGCACGAGGGCGGTGCGCATCGACGTGAGCTGGCGCCAGCCCCAGCGCAGCCATCCGACCACGCCCAGAGCGGGCTGGGTGATGTCGGATGCCGCGGAGTCCGCGTGGTCGGAGGGCCGGAGCGGGTCGGTCACGTCGTCGGTCACAGAACCTTCCGGAGCGTCAGAGCGGGGCCGGGACACTGGCGAACACCCCCTGGAGCTGGGCCATCACGGCCGTCCAGACGCCGGTGACCATGAGGAGGCCGAGAACGATGAGCACGGCGCCGCCGATGAGGTTGACGACGCGGATGTGGCGGCGCAGGAACGACACCGAGCGCGTCGCCCACCCGAATCCCAGCGTGAGGAGGAGGAACGGGATGCCGAGCCCCAGCGAGTACGCCACTCCCAGGAGCGCGGCGCGCGCGGCCGAGCCCGAGTCGAAGGCCATCGTGAGGATCACGGCGAGGGTCGGGCCGATGCACGGCGCCCAGCCGATGCCGAGCGCGATGCCCAGGAGCGGTGCGCCGATCAGTCCGAGGTTGCCCCTCACCTGCGGCCGCGCGATGCGCTGCGCCATGCCGAACCACCCGATGAAGACGAGCCCCATCGCGATGATGACGACGCCGAGGATGCGCGTGATGAGGTCCTGGTATTCGAGCAGGAAGCGGCCGAGGGTGCCGCCGAGCATCGCCATGCTGACGAAGACGACGGTGAACCCCGCGATGAAGAGGAGCACTCCGAGCACCAGGCGCCCGCGCGGCGGCGCGTCCGGCGCCAACTCCTCAGAATTCTCGCTCTTACGGACGGTTCCGGCCGAAACCGGCGTGGTCGCCGCGATCTTGCGGAGTTCGGGCACCGGCCGCGGCGAGACCGCGCCGCCGATGAACCCGAGGTACCCCGGAACGAGCGGCAGCACGCACGGCGAGAGGAACGAGATGGCGCCGGCGAGGATCGCGATGGGGATGGCGATCAGGAGCGACCCGTCGGCGACGAGGGCGCCGAGGTTCACGACTCCTCCAGGGCGTCGCGCACGATGGTCTCGAGGATCGATGCCGACTCGATCTGGCCGACCAGGCGCGCGGCGACGCGGCCCTGCTTGTCGAGCACGATCGTGACCGGCACGGCGTTGAGCGGGGTCTCCCCCGCGAAGGCGAGCTTGATCGAGCCGTCCTCGGTCGCCAGGGCGCTGGGGTACTCGACCCCGTACTTCTCGGCGAACGCCTGCGATGCCGCGGCGCCGTCGTACAGGTTCACGCCGAGGAACGACACGCCCTGGTCCGCGAACTCCGCGTCGACCGCGGCCAGCTCAGGAGCCTCGACGCGGCACGGCGCGCAGCCGGCGTACCAGAAGTTCACGACGAGCACGTCGCCCGCATAGTCCGCGCTCGAGGTCGTGCCGCCGGTGTCGAGCACGCCCTCGAAGTCCACGGGTTCGGTGCGATCGGCGGCCGGGATCTCGACCACGCGGAAGCCGTCGGCCGCGACGAAGCCCTTGTTGTCGCCCGAGCGGTACTGCTCGGCGAGGGGGTCGCTCGTGCAGGCGGCGAGACCGGCGATCAGCCCGACGACGAGGAGAGCGGATGCTGCTGCCCGCGCCTTCCGGAACCGCTCAGTCATACCGCCCCCACATCCACCGCACCGGCCGTCGACGCCGGCTCGGCGTAGGCGGTCTCGGTCCACTTGCCGTCGACCATCTCGAAGCTCGTCACGCTCGACAGCGCGCAGCGTCGCGCGCGGGGGTCGTGCCGCAGCGGGAGCCCGGCGACCGCGAGGTGGGTGATCCAGATCGGGAGCTGGTGAGACACGATGACGACGTCGCCCGAGTCCGCAGCATCCCAGGCGTGCGTCATCGCCGAGTTCATGCGACCCACGACATCGGCATACGGCTCGCCCCAGCTCGGCAGCGCCGGCTTGCGGAGGTGCCGCCAGTTCCAGGGATTCACGAGCGCCCGCGCCATGCGCTTGCCCTCGAAGACGTTGGTCGGCTCGATGACCCGCTCGTCGATGACCGGGGCGAGGCCGAAGAGCTCGGTGAACGGCTCGGCCGACTCCTGGGTGCGCTGCAGCGGCGAGCACACGAGCGCCGACACGGGACGCTCGAGCGACTTGATGTACTCGGCGGCCTGCCGGGCCATGTGACGGCCATCGGCGCTCAGCCGGTATCCGGGGAGTCGCCCGTAGAGCACGCGGGCAGGGTTGTGGACCTCCCCGTGGCGCACGAGATGAAGGCGAGCGGCGGGCACCGGCCCAGTCTACGTGGGGGTCTTCTGTGGACCGGCTGAGCGTTCTCCCAGCTTCGGCGGGGCCCGCGTCAGTCGAGTTCGGGCTCGGGGCCGCCGGAGGTGCCGCGGGACTCGAGGAGGGCGCGGACCCGCACATAGAGGAACCAGGCGACCCCGATCACGGCGGCCGCGATGACGACGTACTGCAGGATGTCGGCGTAGCGCTCGACGATGTGCCACGACTCCCCGAGGAAGAAGCCCGAGAACACGAAGATCGAGTTCCACACCAGGCTTCCCGCCGCGGTGAGCAGCGTGAACCGCCAGACCGGCATGCGGGTGATGCCCGCGGGGATGGAGATGAGGCTCCGGAAGATCGGGATCATCCGTCCGAAGAACACGGCCTTGCCGCCGTGGCGTCCGAACCACGCGACCGTGCGGTCGATGTCCTCCGGGTGCAGCAGCGGCACCTTGTTCGCGATCGCGCGCAGCCGCGCGATCCCGAGCCACGCGCCGAGTCCGTAGAGGAGGAGGGCGCCGACGACCGATCCGACGGTCGTCCACACCAGGGCCTCGACGAGCGAGAACGACCCGCGGCTCGCCGCGAGGCCCGCCATCGGCAGGATCACCTCGCTCGGAAGCGGCGGGAACAGGTTCTCCATCGCGATCGCGATGCCCGCTCCGGCGGGTCCGATCACGTCCATCAGGGAGACGGCCCAGTCCGCGAGGGCGGTGAGCCAGGAGCCGTCGGTCGTCGTCGCAGTCGTCATTCGTCGGATCCCGTCCGTCGGTGGCATTTTCGTGGCGGCGGCCGCGACTGTTCGACGCGACGTCGTCCACGCTACGGGGCGAGGATGAACGAAACCCGGGTGCAGACCCTCGGAAGGAGATGAACCTCGCGGGGCCCGCGGGGATCAGAGCGTCGAACCGGGAACCGCGGCCGAGGCCACCATGAACGCGGCGACCAGCGACAGCACGATCAAGGCTGCTCCCACGAGCGGCACCCAGAACGCGAGGCGTCGCTTGACCATCAGCACGATCGCCACCACGACGGTCGCGACGAGCATCACCCACGGCAGGATCATGCCCATCAGCCATCCGAGTGTGATGAGGTCGACGTTGCAGTCGCGGGCGCCGCACGAGTCCGACGCCATCACGAGGAAGATCCCCATGAACGACGCCAGCGTCGCGAGGACCGCGTCGGCGACGAGCAGCACGATCGTGATCACGAGGTCGAGGACCTTCACCGGCGGCTTCGCCGGCGCTGCGCCCTCGGTGGACGGCGTGTAGGCGGCGCTGCCCGGATAGGGAGGCGGAGCCGCCGCGGTCCAGGCCGGCGCGGGCTGCTCGGGTTCCGGCGTGGTCATGCCCGCATGGTAGCGGTGGGTGCGGATTTCGGCGAGAAGGCGAGTGCGGCGCGTCACCTAGACTTGTCGCTCGTGAGTGAACGCGTCCTCGTCAAGCAGCTGCAGGGTCTCGCCGACGGCCCCGTCTCCGTCTCCGGATGGGTCGAGACCGTCCGCGATCAGAAGAAGGTGCAGTTCGTCATCCTCCGCGATGAGTCCGGCGCCGTGCAGCTGGTGAACCCGGCGACGCGCCCGGCAGAGGACGGCACGGAACAGGATGCTGCGGCCCTGGCCCTCACGGACCTCATCTCGAACCTCGCCACGGGCACCTTCCTGACGGTGACCGGCGAGCTCAAGCACGACGAGCGCGTGAAGCTCGGCGGCGTCGAGATCAAGATCGGTGGGCTCGACATCGCGGCGGCCGCTCTCCCCGAGACGCCCATCGCGGCGGACTCGGGACTCGACAAGCGCATGGACTGGCGCTTCCTCGACCTGCGCCAGCGCCGCAACAACCTCGTCTTCCGCGTGCAGACCACCCTCGAGCACGCCTTCCGCTCGTACTGGATCGAGCGCGACTACATCGAGGTGCACTCCCCCAAGCTCATGGCCTCGGCATCCGAGTCCAACGCCGAGCTGTTCGAGGTGCCGTACTTCGAGGACAAGACCGCGTACCTCGCGCAGTCGCCGCAGTTCTTCAAGCAGATGGCACAGGTCGCCGGCTTCGGCAAGATCTTCGAGATCGCTCCCGCCTTCCGCGCGGACCCCTCGTTCACGTCGCGCCACGCGACCGAGTTCACCTCGGTCGACGCCGAGATCAGCTGGATCGACTCCCACGAGGACGTCGCGCGCATGCAGGAGGAGCTCCTGCAGACCGCGTTCCAGGCCGTGAAGGACAAGCACGGCGCCGAGATCGAGGAGCTGTTCGGCCTCGAGGTGCAGGTGCCCGCGATCCCGTTCCCCCGCATTCCGCTGGCCGAGGCCCGCGAGATCGTGAAGAGCCGCGGTTACGAGATCCCCCGCACCGACGGCGACCTCGACCCCGAGGGCGAGCGCCAGATCTCGGCCTACGTCGAGGAGACCTACGGCCACCAGTTCGTGTTCATCACCGACTACCACCCCGAGATCCGCGCGTTCTACCACATGCGCGATGAAGAGACCGGGCTCACCAAGTCCTACGACCTCCTCTTCAAGGGCGTGGAGATCACCACGGGCGCGCAGCGCGAGCACCGCGTCGACGTGCTGATCGAGCAGGCCAAGGAGAAGGGTCTCGGGACCGAGCACCTCGACTTCTACTTCGACTTCTTCCGCTACGGCGCCCCGCCCCACGGCGGGTTCGGCATGGGCCTCGCGCGCGTGCTCATGCTGCTGCTCGGGCAGGACTCGATCCGCGAGGTGACCTACCTCTTCCGGGGCCCCACACGCCTCGCGCCCTGAGCGCACCCCTTCACGGCTTCAGCGGTCAGGCATGCTTCGGCGTGCCTGACCGCTTCGTGTTGCCGCATCCGTCCGCCCGCCACGGTCGCAACCGGACGCTCACCGGGCGTTCATCCGGGACGCCTCGCCGCGTCACTGCGCCCCCATATCGTCCTCTCGTCCCCGAATCCCGAACACGCTTCGGCGTGCACGGAAACACCCGAGAGGAACACACATGTCCCGTCCCACCCCGCGTCGCCTGGGGGCGACCACGGCGGCACTCACGATCGCGGCGCTCGCCCTCGCCGGCTGCGCCGGCTCGGCCGACGCCTCGTCGAACGGCTCGTCCGACTCCGGCGTCGACGCCTCGACCGCCACGAGCCTGGCCGACTTCGGCACGTTCTCGGACCTCGAGGAGGCCGCCAAGGCCGAAGGCCAGCTGAACGTCATCGCGCTCCCGCGCGACTGGGCGAACTACGGCGAGATCCTCGACCTCTTCGCCGAGCGCTACCCCGAGATCACGATCAACGAGCAGTCGCCCGACGTGTCGTCCGCCGAGGAGATCCAGGCCGCCGAGACGAACGAGGGCCTCGACACGGCGCCCGACGTCTTCGACCTCGGCCTCACCGTCGCGCTGCAGAACACCGACTGGTTCGCTCCGTACCAGGTCGAGACCTGGGACGACATCCCCGACGCGCTCAAGGAGTCGACCGGCCTGTTCGTCGGCGACTACGGCGGATACATGTCGGTCGGGTACGACTCGGCGCGCTTCGACGCTCCCGAGTCGCTCGACGACCTGCTCGGCGAGGCCTACAAGGGCTCGGTCGCCATCAACGGCGACCCGACGCAGGCCGGTGCCGCGTTCGCGGCCGTCGGACTCGCGACCGTGCAGTCGGACGGCACGCTCGACGACTTCCAGCCGGGCATCGACTGGTTCTCGGAGCTCAATGCGGCCGGCAACATGCTGAAGCTCGATGTCACCAGCGCGACGGTGGCGAGCGGGGAGACCCCCGTCGTCTTCGACTGGGACTACCTCAACGCCGCCCACACCGCTGACGTCGACACCTGGAAGACCGTCGTCTTCCCCGGCGTCGGCTATGCCGGCTACTACAACCAGGCCATCAACAAGGATGCCCCGAACCCGGCCGCCGCGCGCCTGTGGCAGGAGTTCCTCTACAGCGACGAAGTGCAGAACCTGTGGCTGAAGGGCGGCGCCCGCCCGGTCCGCATGGAGGCCATGATCGAGGCCGGCACGATCGACCAGGAGCTGGCCGACGCGCTGCCGACCGCTCCCGGGGAGACGGTCGTCCCCACGGAGGAGCAGTCGACGAACGCCGGCGATCTCCTCGGCGAAGAGTGGGCCGCAGCGGTCCAGTGACGACCGCCCGCACTCTCACCGGTCAGGGCCACGACCGCGTGAGCGACCCCGTCGCGTCGGAGCCATCAGCTCCGGCGCGGCGGGGCCGCCCCGCGCCCGACTGGTCGTGGCTCGGGCTGACCCCGTTCGCGGCCTACGTGCTGCTGTTCCTGGCGCTGCCGACGATCATCGCGGTGGCATCGGGGCTCTTCGACGGCGACGGCGCCTTCACCTTCGACAACCTCGCCGCGCTCGGCGATCCGGTCATCATCGCGACGTTCTGGAACTCCACGTGGGTGTCGCTGCTCACCGCGGTCGTCGGCGCGATCATCGGGGCGCTCGTCTGCTACGCGATGCTCGGCCTTCCCGACACCGGATTCGTGCGGACGACGGTGGATGCCGCATCCGGCGTCCTGGCCCAGTTCGGCGGCGTCATGCTCGCCTTCACCATGATCGCCGCGATCGGCACGCAGGGTGTCGTCACCACGTTCCTGCGCGACGGGCTCGGGATCGACATCTTCGCCGGCGGCGCGTGGATCTACGCCCTGCCCGGCCTCATCCCGGCCTACCTCGTCTTCCAGGTCCCCCTCATGATCATCACGTTCATGCCGGCTCTCGCCGCCCTCCGCCCGCAGTGGTTCGAGGCGCACCTGACGCTCGGCGGCACGCGCTCGGGCTTCTGGCGGCACATCGGCTTCCCGGTGCTCGCGCCCTCGTTCCTCGCGAGCCTGCTGCTGCTGTTCGCGAACGCGTTCTCCTCCTACGCGACGGCGGCGGCCCTCGCCAGCCAGGGCTCGCAGATCGTGCCGCTGCAGATCCGCACCGCGCTGACGAGCGAGACGGTGCTCGGCCGCGAGAACCTCGCGGGCGCGCTCGCCCTCGGCATGATCATCGTCGTCGCGGTCGTGATGTGGGTCTACGCGCTCATCCAGCGACGCACCGCGAGGTGGCAGGCATGAACCGGCTCGCCCCCTCCCCCGCGGTCCGCTGGATCATCGGCGCCGTCGTCGGACTCGTCTTCGTCATCCCGTTCCTCGCGACGTTCGTCTATACGCTGTCGTCGCCCGACGGCTCGTACTCGCTCGACCGCTGGCTCGCACTGTTCGACCCGGCGAACGCCGCCCGCTACCGTCCGATCTGGACCGGGCTCGCGAACTCGCTGATCCTCGCGGGCGTCACCGTGCTCATCGTGCTGTTCCTGTTCACGCCGACGATGGTGCTCGTGGCGCTCAGGTTCCCGAAGCTGCGTCGCGGCTTCGAGTTCCTGGCGCTCCTGCCGATCACGATCCCCGCGATCGTGCTCGTCGTGGGTCTCGCCCCGATCTACCTGCAGATCGGCCGCACACTCGGCACCGGCGCGTGGACGCTCGCCTTCGCGTACGGCATCCTCGTGCTGCCGTTCACCTACCGCTCGATCCAGGCATCCATCGACGCGATCGACGTCAAGACGCTGTCCGAGGCCGCGCGCACGCTCGGCGCCGGCTGGGTCACCGTGCTCGTGCGCGTGATCGCCCCGAATCTGCGACAGGGGCTGCTCGCAGCATCCCTCATCTCCGTCGCGGTCGTTCTCGGGGAGTTCACCATCGCGTCGCTGCTCAACCGCCAGGTGCTGCAGACCGGTCTCCTCGTGATCAACCGGCAGGATGCCTACGCCGCGGCGATCTTCACCCTGCTCGCGCTCGCCTTCGCGTTCGTGCTGCTGCTCATCATCGGTCGCGCCGGCCGCGCCGGCACCGGAAGGACCCCCGAATGACCACCGCCGACACGCCGCCGCGCACCCTCCCGGCGACCTCCGACAACCTCCTGCTCGCCGACGCCGGCGAGGGCACGCGCGTGGAGTTCCGCGGCGTCGTCAAGGAGTACGGCACCACCCGCGTGCTCCACGGCGTCGACCTCGACATCGCGCCCGGCGAGTTCGTCTCCCTGCTGGGTCCCTCCGGCTGCGGCAAGACCACGGCGCTGCGCGTGCTCGCGGGCCTCGAGAAGGCCACGGCGGGCGAGGTGCGCCTGGGCGGCGCCGACGTCTCGGGCGTCCCGACGAACAAGCGCGACATCGGCATGGTCTTCCAGTCGTATTCGCTGTTCCCGCACCTGCGCGTCGCCGACAACACGGCGTTCGGCCTGCGCCGCCGTGGAATGGGGAAGAAGGATGCTGCCGCCCGCGCCGCCGACGCGCTCGAGCTCGTCGGGCTCGGGCACCTCGCCGACCGCTTCCCGCACCAGCTCTCGGGCGGTCAGCAGCAGCGCGTGGCCCTGGCCCGCGCCCTCGTCACCGAGCCTCGCGTGCTGCTCCTGGACGAGCCGCTGTCGGCACTGGACGCCAAGGTGCGCGTGCAGCTGCGCGACGAGATCCGCCGCATCCAGCTGCGCCTGGGAATCACGACGGTGTTCGTCACGCACGACCAGGAGGAGGCCCTCGCGGTGTCCGACCGCATCGCGGTCATGAACGCGGGTCGCATCGAGCAGATCGGCACACCCGAGGAGCTCTACCTCAACCCGGCGACGCCGAACGTCGCGGCGTTCATCGGCGTCTCGAGCGTCGTGCCCGGCGTCGTCGAGGGCGACACCGTCACGGTGTGGGGTGCGCGGCTGCCGCTGCAGGCGCCGAGCGCGCCGGGATCCGTCGACGTGTTCCTGCGACCGGAGAACCTGCGGCTGGCCGACGGCGACGCCCCCGGCATGGACGCGATCGTGCAGGAGAGCACGTTCCTCGGCAGCTTCCGTCGCACCCTGGTGCGCACCGCGGACGACGCGCTCGTGCGCGTGCAGCACGCGGCGACCGACCGCGTCGAGTACGCCGAGCGGGTCCGCATCGCCCTGTCGAGCGATCCGGTGGCGGTGCGTCCGCGCGAGTGACGCCGGTCCGTCAGCGCGCGGCGGTCAGCGCCACGCGCAGGCGGTCGGGAGACACGCGCCAGTGCCCGTGCAGCTCGCCGTCGATGAGCACCACGGGGATCTTCTCCCACCACGTCGCGTAGAGGGAGGGATCGTCGGCGATCGAGAGCTCCTCGACGTCGACGGCGTCCTCGGGCAGCTCCGCCACGACGGTCTCGACGACCTCACGTGCGACGTCGCACAGGTGGCAGTCGGGCTTGCCGATGAGGGTGACGGTCCTCACGGGCGGGGTCAGGCCTCGACCGGGTAGCCGGCCGCGATCCACTCGTTGGTGCCGCCATCGACGTTGGTGACGTCGTAGCCGCGCGCCTCGAGGGCCTCGACCACGCGGCCCGAACGGCCGCCGATCGCGCAGATGACGTCGAACGCGCCGTCGGGCAGCTCGTCGAGGCGACCGCCGATGACGGACATCGGGATGTTGACCGCGCCGGGCACGTGTCCTGCGGCGTACTCGTCGACCTCGCGGACGTCGATGAGCGGGGTCTCGGCGCGCTCGCGCAGCTGCTGGACGGTGATGGACTTCATGACGGCCTCTCGGGTCGCGGGCTCTGCGGGCACGGATACACGAAGCGCCCGTCCGGAGACAGGCGCTTGGTGCGGATGCCGCTTACTTCTTGTTGCGGCGCTGGTGGCGAGTCTTGCGAAGCAGCTTGCGGTGCTTCTTCTTCGCCATGCGCTTGCGGCGCTTCTTGATGACAGAACCCACGGAAAACCTCACTAGATCGGGGTCTGGACGCGGCCTGGCCGCGCCCGGGAACGGGGCAAAGGAAAAATGCCTCGGAACAGTCTAGCCGACGTCGGCGATCGGCCGTTGCAGAGCCTCGGTGACCGCGGACTCGGGCACGCGGTAGCTGCGGCCGAAGCGCACCGCAGGCAGCTCGCCCGAGTGCACGAGGCGGTAGACGGTCATCTTCGAGACCCGCATCAGCTCGGCGACCTCGGCCACCGTGAGGAAGCGCACGTCCGGCAGTTCAGCCATGTCGATCCCCTTCCCCAGAAGTGCTGCAGTCACTCTAGAACGCGCGCGACCCGCGTGTAAACACAGAGACTGGTGTGAATCCTGTGACAAGTGATACCCGTGGGGCGATCACGTCTCGGGTCGCTGACGGGCGCGTCGATCGCGGGCCTCGCGGGCGGCCTGCCGCTCGAGCTTGTGGGCGTCGCGCAGCACCTTCTCGGCGTCGCGCACCGCCTTGCGCGCCTCGCGGAACTTCTTGTCGTCGGCGATGTCGGCGTCGTCCCGCTCGACCCACGTCTGCGGGCGTTCCCGGCGTCCGTCGCCGGTTGCGGCGATGTAGTCGCTGACCCCTTCGAGGCCGCGGGCGAGGGCGAACGAGAAGGGATCCGACTCGTCGAGGAACGCGCCGGCCTCGATCGCGGCGCGAAGCTCGGGGTACGCGTCGGCCGTGATGAGGGTGCGGAACATCGCGTCCTCGCTGCGGCTTATCGCCTGGCCATCGAGACCCCGCTCGCGCTCGACCCGCGCGTAGCCCGCGAGGATCGTGCCTGCCCAGTGCGCGGTGCCGGTGACCAGCAGCATGACGGCGAGGCGCTCCGTGTAGGTGAGGTCGGTCTCGGCGAGCGCGCTCAGTCCGGCGTCCATCCACGCGGCGCTGTTCGGCGTCGCCGGCACCCCCGAGATCGGGATGTCGAGCACCCACGGGTGCGTGAGGTAGTGCTGCAGCTGCTCGCGGTACAGCGCCTCGAGCCGCTCGCGCCATCCGCCGGCCGTCCGCGTCGCCTCCGACGGGGCGCCGGTCGCCTCCTCCTGCATCAGCAGGATGAGGTCTTCCTTCGCGTTGACGTAGCGGTAGAGCGACATCGGCGTGAAGCCCAGTCGAGCCGCCACGGCGGCCATCGACACCGCACCGAGGCCCTCGGCATCCGCGATCTCCACCGCCGCCTCCACGATGCGCTCGACGCTCATCTCGCGCTTGGGGCCGCGCTGCGGGTTGGCGGCCACGCCCCACGCGAGGGCGATCCCCCGCGGAAGCTCGGGCTCGACTGCATCCGTCATGGCGTCAGTCTAAGACTGTTTATTCCGTAAACAGTGTGTTATCGTCATAAACAGTTACTGGCGTAAACAGTTTCTCCCCTACACGATTTGACGGAAGGATGCCGCGATGAGCGCACCCGCCATCGACGTCCGAGGGCTCGGCAAGAGCTTCGGGCGCTCCCTCGTCCTCGATCGCCTCGACCTCACCGTCGAGCGCGGCGAGATCTTCGCCCTCCTCGGCGCGAACGGCGCGGGCAAGACGACGACCATCTCGATCCTCACGACGCTGCTGCGCCCCGATGCCGGCATCGCGCGCGTGGCAGGGCACGATGTCGCGACGGATCCCGACGCGGTGCGCGGGCGCATCGCCCTCACCGGGCAGTCCGCCGCGGTAGACGACATGCTCACCGGGGTCGAGAACCTCGTCATGCTGGGGCGCCTGTCAGGACTGTCGCCGCGTGCCGCGAAGCTGCGCGCGGCTGAGCTGCTGGAACGCTTCGCGCTGACGGATGCTGCGACCCGCCGCGTGAGCACCTACTCCGGCGGCATGCGCCGACGTCTCGACCTCGCGCTCAGCTTCGTCGTCGTGCCCGAGGTGCTGTTCCTCGACGAGCCCACCACCGGCGTCGACCCGCGCAGTCGCCGCGACCTGTGGGACGTCATCCGGTCGCTCGCGAGCGCCGGCACCACCGTGTTCCTCACGACCCAGTACCTCGAGGAGGCGGATCAGCTCGCCGGCCGCATCGCCGTGCTCGACGGCGGCCGCATCGTCGCGACCGGCACCCCCGCCGAACTCAAGGCCCTCGTGGGAACCGACACCGTGGTGCTCACCGGCGCCGACGGCGACGTGCTGCGCGAGATCCCCACCGACGGGTCGATCGACGGCCTGCGCTCGGCGATGGATCAACTCGGCGACGGAGTGCCCGGCGCCGAGGTCACGCTGCGACGGCCCACCCTCGACGACGTCTTCCTGTCCCTCACCGGCGCTTCCGACGCCCCCGCCGCCAAGGAGCTCGCATGACCACGACCGCCATCGCCCCTCGCCCGCGGCTGCGCGGGTTCACCGCCGAGTCGGTGTTCGTCGGCCGCAGCCTCACGCAGTCGCTGCGCGACGGCGAATCGCTCAGCATGTCGATCCTGCTGCCGGTCATGCTCATGCTGCTGTTCACGTTCGTGTTCGGCGGCGCGATCGAGCCCGGCGGCGCCTACGTCGACTACGTCGTACCCGGCATCATCCTGCTCTGTGCGGGCTTCGGGGCCGCGACGACCGCGACGTACGTCGCACGCGACATGTCCAGCGGCATCATCGACCGCTTCCGCACGATGCCGCTGCGCAGCGGAGCCGTGCTCACGGGTCATGTCGTTGCGAGCCTCGCCCGCAACCTCGTCGCGACCGCGGTCGTCATCGGCGTCGGGCTCCTCGTCGGGTTCCGCCCGCACGCCGACCTCCTCGCCTGGATCGGCGCGGCCGGACTCATCGCGCTCTACATCCTCGCGATCACGTATCTGTTCGCCTCGATCGGCCTGGCGGCCGGGAGCCCCGAGGCCGCGTCCGGCTACGGATTCATCATCCTGTTCCTGCCGTACCTCTCGAGCGCCTTCGTGCCGGTCGAGACCATGCCCGAGTGGCTGCAGTGGGTCGCCGACAACCAGCCGATCACTCCGATCATCGAGACGCTCCGCGGCCTCTTGATGGGTGCCGACCTCGGCACCGAGCCGTGGTGGGCCATCGGCTGGTGCCTCGCGATCGTCGCGATCTCTGCCGTGTGGGGCGCGTGGCTCTTCGGCCGCAAGAGCCGTCGCGACTGACCCTCGCTTCGACAGGCTCAGCGACCGGACACGAAGGGTCCCTGAGCCTGTCGAACGGTCAGCGCCCGGGGAGGCGCTTGAAGGCGTTCTCGAGAGCGTGCTTGGCTGACGCGGCGGCACGGCCGACGACCTCGGCCGCGTGGGCGGCGGAGTCGGTCAAGGCTGCTCCCGCAGTGTCGCCCGCGTCCACGCCGTCGTCGTCGAGGAAGGGCACGAGCCAGTCGTCGACCTCGTCGAGAGGTGCGGCGGAAAGGCTGTAGTAACGGTGCTGGCCCTCTTCGCGCACCGACACCAGGTGGGCGTCGCGCAGCACCTTGAGGTGCTTCGAGACGGTCGGCTGGCTGGCGCCGAGTTCGGTCACGATGTGCGACACGCTGGTGCCGCGCTCTCCGGCGGATGATCGATCGAGCAGCAGTCGCAGGATGTCGCGACGCGTTCCGTCTGCGATCACGTCGAAGATGTCCGCCATGTGCTCAGATTAGTCGGGAGCCCAGCGGAGTACCATGAGCGAGACCGCCGGGCCGCCCGCACGAGGACCGTTCGCACCAGGAGGAACCCCGTATGACGGATGGCAGGCGCGCCGCCCCCGTCTCAGGCATGAGCCCGCTGCGCGCCCTCGGCCACGGGTTCATGGAGTTCTTCCGGGATCTCACCCAGCGCTCCCCCGCCCGGTTCGCGATCCTCATCTTCCTGTCGCTGATCCTCGTCTTCACGGGACTCTTCTCCCTCCCCGTCGCCGCCGCGAACGGCCAGGTCACCCCGTTCGCCGACGCGTTCTTCACCGCCGTGTCGACGATCTGCGTCACCGGCCTCGCGACCGTCGACATGGCGACGCATTGGTCGCCGTTCGGGCACGTGCTCGTGTTCGTCGGCGTTCAGATCGGTGCGCTCGGCGTGCTGACGCTCGCCTCGATCCTCGGCCTGGTGATCTCGCGTCGCCTCGGCCTGCGCGCGAAGCTCATCGCGGCGAGTGACTCGAATCCGCTGCGCACGCACGGCGGACCGGTCAACGAGGGCCAGACGGTCCAGCTCGGCCAGATCGGCAGCCTGCTCGCGACGGTGGCCCTGTCGACCCTGGTGATCGAGACGATCATCGCGATCCTCCTGTACCCGGGCCTCATCGTCGCGGGCGTGCCGTGGGACGTCGCCCTCTGGGAGGCGCCGTTCTATGCGGCGATGTCGTTCACGAACACGGGGTTCACCCCGAACGCGGAGGGCCTCGCGCCGTTCCGCCACGACTACTTCTTCCTCACCGTCCTGATGGCGGGCGTGTTCCTCGGCTCCATCGGGTTCCCGGTGATCTACACGCTCCTGCGCCAGCGGTGGCGGGTGCGGCGGTGGTCGCTGCACGCCAAGCTCACCGTCATCACGACCGTGTCGCTCTTCTTCCTCGGCGGTGTCGTCTTCCTCATCCTCGAATACGACAACCTGCTCACGCTCGGCACGAATGACGCGTGGGACACGACCTTCCAGGCGTTCTTCCTGTCGGCGATGACGAGATCCGGCGGCTTCGCCATCCTCGACATCGGGCAGCTCAACCAGTCGAGCCTTCTGGTCGCGTGCATGCTGATGTTCGTCGGCGGCGGCTCGGCGTCGACCGCCGGCGGCATCAAGGTGACGACGCTCGCGGTCATCGCACTCGCTGTCATCTCCGAGGCGAAGGGGCGCGCGTCGAACCAGGTGTTCGGCCGGCGCATCCCCAGCGACGTGCTGCGGGTCGCCCTCTCGGTCGTCGCCTGGGGATCGACGATCGTCGCGATCTCGACGATCATCATCACCCAGATCACGAAGGCCGATCTCGGCGACGTGCTCTTCGACGTCATCTCGGGGTTCGCCACCGTCGGCTTGTCGACCGGACTCACCGCCGAGCTCCCGGATCCCGCGGTCTACGTCCTGGCGATCACGATCGTCATGGGCCGCGTTGGTACAGTGACACTCGCCGCGGCGGTGGCCGCGTCATCCCGATCGCAGCTGTACTCGCTGCCCGTGGAAAGGCCGATCGTTGGTTGAGCGGATGAGGGGCGATGCGCCCGTTCTCGTGATCGGACTCGGGCGCTTCGGCGCCGCCTGCGCGGGTGAGCTCGACCGGCTCGACCGCGAAGTGCTCGCCATCGACGACAACCTCGATCTCGTGCAGAAGTGGTCGGAGCGCGTCACGCACACGGTCCAGGCCGACGCCCGCAACATCGATGCGCTGAAGCAGATCGGCGCCCAGGACTTCTCCGTCGCCGTCGTCGCGGTCGGCTCGTCGATCGAGGCATCCGTCCTCATCACCGCCAACCTGGTCGACCTCAAGGTGCCGCAGATCTGGGCCAAGGCGGTCTCGCAGTCGCACGGCAAGATCCTCGCCCGCGTCGGCGCGAACCACGTGATCTACCCCGAGCGCGAGGCCGGCGAGCGCGTCGCGCACCTCGTGAGCGGCCGCATGCTCGACTTCATCCGGTTCGACGACGACTTCGCCCTCGCGAAGCTCTACCCGCCGAAGTTCATCCGTGGCGTCGGCCTCAACGAGTCGGGCGTGCGCACGAAGTACAACGTGACGGTCGTGGGCGTGAAGAGCCCGGGCAAGCCGTTCCGCTACGCCGAGGCGAACACCGTGGTCACCAACCACGACCTCATCATCGTGTCGGGCACCAACTCCGACATCGAGCGCTTCGCGTCCCTCGAGCGCTGATCGGCCGCACCCCGCGCGGATGTCGCCGGGCGGAGGCAGACTGGCGGCATGAGCGATCGAGAGAGCATCATCGCGGATGCCCAGCGCTGGCTCGACGGCTATCGCCGGGCATGGGCGTCCAATGACGCCGACGACATCCGCGCCATCTTCACCGACGGCGCCGAGTATCGCTACGAGCCGTGGGTCGAGCCGCTGCGCGGCCAGGACGCGATCGTGGCGTCCTGGCTCGACCGGCAGGATGAACCCGGATCCTGGAGCTTCGAGGGCCGTGTGGTCGGCGTCGACGGGCGTCTCGCCTTCATCCAGGGCGAGACGGAATACACGTCCGGCCGCCGCTACAGCAACCTTTGGGTGGTGACGCTGGCCGACGACGGTCGCGCGGAATCGTTCACCGAGTGGTGGATGGACCGGTCGAAGGCGAGCTGAACTCGCGACGAGCTGCGGGCTCGCCGTTTCGATCGTTACAAACAGATCCTTGTTCGCGCTCACAGTGAGCGATAACATTCCCGCGGGTCGACCATCGGGGGTCGACGCGTCCCGGCCGCCGACGACCGGGACGGAAAGGATCTGCAATGAGGCACGCACGCGTGCGAAGAGCGGTCGCCGGGCTGACGGCACTGGCACTGGGGGTCACGGGCGCCGTCGCGGCGACCCAGCCGGCCCTGGCCGCCGAGCCCCACCTGGTCGCGCACTATCAGCTCGACGAGACCTCCGGCACTGTGGCGACGGATGCCTCGGGGTCGGGGAAGAACGCCACCTACGTCGGTGGGCCCACGCTCACCGGTGGCGAAGGCGTACGACTGGACGGCACCGACGACCACATCAAACTGCCGGACAACTTCCTCGCAGGACTGGACTCGATCAGCGTGAGCGCGGACGTGCTCGTGCGCGCCTCCCAGGCCACCGCGTACTTCATCTACGGGTTCGGCAACACCGATGGCTCGGGAGTCGGCAACGGGTACCTGTACTCCACCGGCAACACCTACAAGACCTCGATCGCGACGGGCAACTGGACGACGGAGCAGACCGTCAACAGCAACGCGAATCTGACGCGCGATGTCTGGAAGACCATCACCTACACGCTCGACGACGCGACCGACACGGCCCGCGTGTACCTCGACGGCGTCCAGGTCGGTCAGAGCACCGGCATCACGACCAAGCCGAGCGCCATCGGCGGCGGCGTCACGACGGCCAACTACCTCGGCCGCTCGGTCTACAACGCCGACAAGTACCTCGCGGGGAGCCTGCGCAACGTGCGGATCTACGACGCCGCGCTGACGGCGACCGAGGTCGCCGCGCTCGCGCCGACCGACGCGACGCGTGTACAGCGCGACGTGGCGTCCCTCTCGCTCGGAGACCTCACCGCTGTCACCGCGAACCTCACGCTCCCGTCGACGGCGGCGAACGGCTCGAGCGTGACGTGGGCGACGAGCAACGCCGGTGTCATCTCCGCCACCGGCGGCGTGACGCGTCCGGCCGCCGGCCAGCAGCCCGCCGCCGTCACGCTGACCGCGACCCTCACCCGCGCGGGCTCGACGCAGACCAAGCAGTTCGCTGCCACCGTGCTCCCGCAACCGGGCAGTGAGGCACTCGCCCAGGCGGACCTCGACGCGGTCGTGATCCCCAACGCGACCGACATCCGCGGCAACATCACGCTGCCGGCGTCGGGCTCCAAGAACGGCAGCGCCATCACGTGGACGGCCGCGCCTGCCGGCGTCATCACGACGACGGCGCAGGGCGGCAAGGCGGCCGGCGTCGTCACCCGCGGCACTGCCGACACCGCCGTCACGCTCACGGCGACGGTTCCCGGGTCGGGCGTGCAGCGCGCGATCTCCGTGACCGTCAAGGCCGCCCCCGCGGGCCTCGACAAGGACTACTCGGCCGGCTACCTGTGGACGCACTTCGCGACCAACGGCGGCTACGAGAAGATCTTCTACGGCTACAGCGAAGACGGCCTGCACTGGGACAAGCTCAACGACAACCAGCCGATCCTCGCGAACCTCGCCGGCGACCTCGGCGTGCGCGACCCGCATCTCGTGCGCTCTCCCGAGGGCGACAAGTACTGGATCATCGGCACCGACCTCCACGCCGAGGGCGGCGGGGCCGGAGGTTCGGGCTGGGATCAGCTGAACGCCAGCCAGAACATCGTGGTGTGGGAGTCGACCGACCTCGTGAACTGGAGCGACCAGCGCATCGTGTTCGCCGGGTTCGACAAGGCCGGCTGCGTGTGGGCGCCCGAGGCGATCTACAACGAGGCGACCGGCGAGTACTACGTGTACTGGTCCGCCCGCGACAAGGTCGACAACGGCACGAACGACTGGGCGCTGCGCGTCTACCTCACCAAGACGCGTAACTTCACGACGTTCACGACGCCGGAGATCTGGCTCTCGCTGAACGCCAAGGGCGATGGGGCGACCGGCCCGAACATCATCGACACGACCATCGCGAAGGAAGGCGACACCTACTACCGCTTCTCGACCTCGGACTGGCACACGGTCGTCGACACCGCCCCGAGCCTGGACGGACCTTGGACCACCGTCATCGCCCGCGGCGAGGCCGCAGCGCACGGTCTGCGCACCTCGATGGAGGGTCTCACGGTCTATCAGCTCCCCGACGGGCGGTGGTCGGTCATGGGCGACCAGAGCGGCTACTACGCCCAGACCGCCGACACTCTCTCGGGCCTGCAGTTCACGCAGCTGAGCACGGGGGCGGGAGCGAACCAGTACTCGTTCGATCAGGCCTTCCGCCACGGCTCGGTGCTGCGGCTGTCGGCCGCCGAAGAGGAGCGACTGCTCGCCGCCTACGGCGACGAGCCGGTCGACCCGACGGATCCGGAGGAGCCGCAGCAGGGCCCGATCGCCACGTACACCTTCGACGACGGCACGCTGAACGACTCGATCGGCACGGCGAACCTGACCAAGAGCGGCACCGCAGCGGTGGCGACCGACGCGGTCAAGGGCAAGGCGCTCAAGCTGGACGGCACGACCAACGGGTTCGCGTCGTTCCCGACGGGCTTCTTCGACGGCCGCGACACCATGACCGTGTCGATGGACGTCAAGTCGGAGAAGACCAGCGGCAACTTCTTCACGTTCGCTCTCGGGAAGGACTCGAACAAGTACTACTTCCTGCGCGTGCGCGGCGGAGACGTGCGCAGCGCCATCACGCAGGCCACGTACACGTCGGAGTCCGCGGTGACGGGGTCGGTGACGTCGGGCCAGTGGCACCACATCGACGTCGTCTTCGAAGGCGCCACGATGACGGTGTACTCCGACGGCATCCGGATGGGGCAGAACACCGCGCTCAACACCAAGGTCAGCGACCTCGGCACGAGCCTTGCCGCGTACCTCGGCAAGTCGTTCTACTCCGCGGACGGCTACTTCCAGGGCTGGTACGACAACGTGAGCGTGTACAACCGCGCTCTGTCCCAGGCGGAGGTGCTCGCGAATGCGGGGGTCACCGACCAGCTCCTGGACGTCTCGCTCGCGAACGCCGATGCGCTCAAGGTAGCGCCGATCGTCGACGCCACGGCCCACTCGGTCGTGCTGCCCGTCAAGAAGGGGACGGATGTCTCGGCACTCGCCCCGACGTTCTCGACGGTTCCGGGAGCCACCGTCTCGCCCGCCTCGGGCACGACGGTCGACCTCACCCAGCCCAAGAACTACACGCTGACCAAGCCCGACGGCTCGACGGTCACGTGGAAGATCGAGGCCCGCGTGGTGAACAGCCCGGTGCTGCCGGGGTACTACGCCGACCCGAACATCGCGGTGTTCGGCGACACGTACTACATCTACGCGACGACCGACGGCCTGGCCGGGTGGGGCGGCAACACGTTCTATGTCTGGAAGTCGAAGGACCTCGTGAACTGGGAGCGGGCAGCACAGCCGTTCCTGACGCTGGACGGCGCGAACGGCAACGTGCCGTGGGCGACGGGCAACGCGTGGGCGCCGACGATCATCGAGCGGGACGGGAAGTACTACTTCTACTTCAGCGGCCACAACCCGACGTACAACCGCAAGACGATCGGCGTGGCCGTGGCCGACAGCCCCGAAGGTCCGTTCATCGCGCAGCCGACGGCGATGATCCTCAACAACGAGGCGGTCACCTCGGGTCAGGCCATCGACCCGGCCGCATTCCACGATCCGGTCACCGGCAAGTGGTACCTGGGATGGGGCAACGGCAGCGCGACGAGCGGTCCGGTGCTGGCCGAGCTGAACGACGACATGGTGTCGATCAAGCCGGGCACGTATCAGCGGATCAGCGGGTTGACGGACTTCCGCGAGGGCGTCTTCTTCAACTACCGCAACGGGCTGTACCACCTCACCTACGCGATCGACGACACCGGGTCGGAGAACTATCGCGTCGGCTACGCCACCGCGACCAGCATGAACGGTCCGTGGACGTACCGCGGCGTGATCCTGCAGAAGAACCTGGCGCTCGGCATCAAGGGCACCGGGCACAGCTCGATCATCAACGTCCCGGGCACCGACGACTGGTACATCGCGTACCACCGGTTCGGAATGCCCGGTGGCGACGGCACACATCGTGAGACGACGATCGACAAGCTCGAGTTCGGTGCGGACGGCCTCATCAAGCCGGTCACGCCGACCCTCGAGAGCGTTCCGGCGCAGACGGTCCCCTCGCAGGGACCGGAGGTGTCGGGCGTCGCGAATACGCGCTGCGTCGCGGGGAAGGTCTACCTCGCCGTGCAGACGACCAACCTCGACGATGTGCCGATCACGGTGGAGATCGTGTCGGAGTACGGGTCGAAGACGGTGACGAACCTGCAGCCGGGCAAGACCACGGCGCAGAGCTTCGCCACGCGGCTCGTCTCGGCCGAGGCCGGCAGCGTGACGGTGACCGCGAAGGTCGCCGGCGAGGAGGCGTCCACCGTGCTGCATCCCGCGTACGCCGTGCAGTCCTGCGGCTGACTCACCGAACGGAGGAGCCCCCCGGCCGTAGCCGGGGGGCTCCTCCGTTCGCGTGTGCGTTCAGCCTCCGACGGCAAGCTCCTTGGCGCGGGCGAGGGCCGCGTCGGTCGCCTCGGCGAACACGTGGTCGAGCCGCGCGTCCTGGAGGACCGCGATGGCCCGCTCCGTCGTGCCCTTCGGGCTGGTCACGCGCCGGCGCAGCTCCGCGGGATCGTCACCGGATGCCTCGAGCAGCGCCGCGGCGCCGATGAAGGTCTGCTCCGCCATGAGCCGCGCCTCGGGCTGCGCGAAGCCCTTGCCGACCGCGGCCTTCGTGAACTCCTCCACCAGCAGGAAGAAGTAGGCCGGACCCGAGCCCGAGATCGTGGACAGCGCGTCGATCTGCGACTCGGGCACCTCGATGACGGTGCCGACGGTCTCGAACAGCCGGCGGACTGTGGCGACCGCGGTGTCGTCGGCGTGCGAGCCCGCCGCGAGCCCCGTGACGCCGCGACCGACGAGGGCGGGCGTGTTCGGCATCGAGCGCAGCACGGCGACGCCGTCACCCAGGATCTCCTCGAACGTCGCGATCGTGACGCCGGCGGCGAGGCTCACCACGATGGTGCCCGGCTGCAGCGCCGGCGCGATCTCGCGCAGCAGGTCCGGGACCATGACCGGCTTGACGCCGACGAGCACGACGCGCGCGGCGGCCGCGGCATCCGTGTTCCCTGCCGGAGCCGCTTCGAGGGCCACGCTCGTGACGCGCGCGAGACCGTCGAGCTCGGCAGCCTTGGCGAGGGAGCGGTTCGTCGTCGTCACTCCCCCGGCCGCGAGCCCGGAGCGCGAGAGGCCACGGGCGATCGCGCCGCCCATCGAGCCGGCGCCGAGGATCGCGATGGGCGGGAGGGTCGGGGTGTCTGCAGCCATGGGTCCGATCCTACGAGCCGCCCGTTCGCTCCGCCGTTGTTGCGCATCGGTATTGACTTATATAAGTCTCCGCGCAATCATTGATCCGTGCACGCGCTCGACATCCTCGGAGACCCGGTGCGCCGGCGCATCCTCGAACTCCTGGCGGAGGGCGAGCGCAGCGCCGGCGAGATCGGTGAGAAGGTGCAGGGCGAATTCGGCATCTCGCAGCCCGCGGTGTCGCAGCACCTGCGAGTGCTGCGCGAGTCGGGCTTCGCGACGGTGCGGCCGGAGGGCACGCGCCGCCTCTACGCGATCGCGCCGGAGCCGCTCGAGAACGCCGCGGCCTGGTTCGACCCGTTCCGGCGGTTCTGGCAGCCGCATCTCGACGCCCTCGGCACCGAGCTCGCCCGCGGTCGCCGTGCCCGGCGTCTCGCCGAACAGGACACCGCCGGCGACACCGAAGACTCAGACACCGACGACACCGACACGACCGAACCCCAGGAGGAATGACATGGTCGACGTACAGAGCCAGCTCGCCGCGGTGAGCCGCGAGATCGAGAGCGAAGAGGTCGACGGCTTCCCGTCGCGCGTGCAGACGCTCGCGCAGACCTACCCGTCCCCCATCGACGACGTGTGGGATGCCGTCACCAGTGCGGACCGGATCGCCCGATGGTTCCAGCCGATCTCCGGAGACCTCATGCTCGGCGGCCGCTACCAGATCGAGGGCAACGCCGGCGGCGAGATCCAGGAGTGCGCGCCTCCCGCAGGCGGCGCCGCGCACTACAAGGCGACGTGGGAGTACGGCGGAGGCGTGACGTGGCTCACGGTGCGGCTCACCGCAGAGGGCGACGATGCGACCCGCTTCGAGCTGGAGCACATCGCCCGCACCGACGACGTCCCCGCCGAGTTCTGGGACCTCTACGGCCCCGGCGCCACGGGTGTCGGCTGGGACGGCGGCCTGCTCGGACTCGGCCTGCACCTCACCGGCGGCGGCGGACCGAAGCCCGAGGACGCCGAGGCGTGGGCGTTCACCGACGAGGGCCGCGCGTTCTATCGCGGCGCCGCCGACGCGTGGGGCGCCGCGCACGCCGCCGATGGCGCCGACCCCGCCGCCGCCGCGCGTGCCGCCGACAACACGTACGCCTTCTACACCGGCCAGACCCCGCCATCCACACAGGAGTGACCGGATGCCCCGGGGCCGCGGCATCCGGAACATGAAACCCGATTCACAAGAACTGGCGGCCGGTCTATTCTCATGAGTGGGCGGGGGCGCAGGGGCTCCCGCAGGATGTGGGAGGCACCCGGAATGACCCTCTTCGACGGCATCGCCGCACGCAGCGTCGAAACGCCCGGCCTGACGGTGAACGTGCTGGAACGCACCGGCGACGACCCCGCGACTCCGCCGGAGCGCACGGTGGTGTTCATCCACGGCAACGTGTCGTCGTCGCTGTTCTGGCAGGAGATGATGCAGGACCTGCCCCACGATCTGCGGGTTCTCGCGATCGACCTGCGGGGTTTCGGCGGAACGGAGCACGCACCCATCGACGCGACGCGCGGGGTCCGCGACTTCAGCGACGACGTGCGCGCGACGCTCGAGGCTCTCGGTATCGCGAGTGCGCACCTCGTGGGCTGGTCGATGGGGGGCGGCGTCGTGATGCAGTACGCGCTCGACCACGGCGCGCTCAGCCTCACCCTCCAGGCGCCGGTCTCGCCGTACGGTTTCGGCGGCACCCGCCGCGACGGCTCGCGCCTCACCGATGACGACGCGGGGTGCGGCGGTGGCGGTGCGAACCCGGACTTCGTCCAGCGACTGATCGACCATGACGAGACGGACGAGGCGCCGACCTCGCCCCGCAACGTCTTCCGCTCCGGCTACGTCGCACCCGGGTATCAGACCGACAACGAGGACGTCTGGGTCGAGTCGATGCTCACGACCTCGACGGCGACCGGCAACTACCCCGGCGACACGGTGACGAGTGAGAACTGGCCGGGCTTCGGCGCCGGCGACCTCGGGGTGCTCAACACCATGACCCCCGGCCACTTCGACGTGTCGGGCATCGTCGATCTCGCCGAGAAGCCGCCGATCCTGTGGATCCACGGCACCGCCGACGCGATCGTGTCGGACGCGTCCTTCTACGACTTCAACCACCTCGGAAAGCTCGGCATCGTCCCCGGCTGGCCCGGCGACGACGTCGCGCCGCCCCAGGAGATGGTGTCGCAGACGCGCGACGTCCTGGCCCGCTACTCCGACGCGGGCGGCGAGGTCACCGAGATCGCGCTCGACGGCGCCGGGCACTCGCCGCACCTGGAGCGGCCGGCCGAGTTCCGCCACGCGCTGCTCGAGGTCATCGGGTATGTCGGGCACCCGCACGATCCCGCCCCGCCGACCGAGGCGATCATCCTGCGCTCGTCCGACTGAGACAGGGCAGGCGCCGACGCGCAAGGGGTGCGTAGCACGGGTCGCGGCATCCGTAGACTCATCCGCATGAGTGCTTCCGGCGGCGGCAAGGCGATCCTCGCGGCGTTCCTGGCGAACATGGGCATCGCCCTGGCGAAGTTCATCGCGTGGTTCCTGTCGGGCTCGGCGTCGATGCTCGCCGAGGCGATCCACTCGGTCGCCGATTCGGGCAACCAGCTGCTGCTCATGCTCGGCGGGCGCCAGGCGAAGAAGAAGGCCGACCGCGAGCACCCCTTCGGCTACGGCCGCGAGCGGTACGTCTACGCGTTCGTCGTCTCGATCATCCTGTTCTCGGTCGGCGGCCTCTTCTCGATCTACGAGGGCATCGACAAGCTCACGCACCCGCACGAGCTCGAGAACGCGTGGATCCCGATCACGGTGCTCGTCGTCGCGATCGTGCTCGAGTCGTTCTCGCTGCGCACGGCCGTCAAGGAGAGCAACCACATCCGGGCGAAGGGCCAGTCGTGGGTCTCGTTCGTGCGGCACGCCAAGGCTCCCGAGCTCCCGGTCGTGCTGCTCGAAGACATCGCGGCGCTCACCGGCCTCGTGTTCGCATTGTTCGGCGTCGGCCTGACGGTGATCACGCACAACTCCGTGTTCGACGCGATCGGCACGCTCATGATCGGCACGCTGCTGATCCTCGTGGCCATCACGCTCGGCATCGAGACGAAGAGCCTCCTCGTCGGCGAGGGCGCGACGGATGCGGACCACGACCGCATCGTCGACGCCATCAGCGACGGCCCCGAGGTCGAGAAGATCATCCACATCAAGACGCTCTACCTCGGTCCCGACGAGCTGCTCGTCGCAGCGAAGCTCGGCTTCGCATCGGATGCGCCACTCATGCACGTCGCGTCCGACATCGACCGCGTCGAGGCGCGCGTGCGTGCGGCAGTGCCGGCGGCGCGCATCATCTACTTCGAGCCCGACGTCTACCGGCCCGGCGACGACGCGACGCCGCCCACGTCGGAGTTCGTCATCAAATCGGCCGACTGACTGCTCGACAGGCTCAGCGACCGCCATGGAATACTGCATCTTCACCGAGCCCCAGCAGGGCGCGAGCTACGACGATCAGCTCGCCTTCGCGCAGGCGGCCGAGCGCCTCGGCTTCGACGGCTTCTTCCGCTCCGACCACTACCTGCATATGGGTGACGGCGACGGGCTTCCCGGTCCCACCGACGCGTGGACCACGCTGGCGGGACTCGCCCGCGAGACCTCCCGCATCCGCCTCGGCACGCTCGTGTCGTCGGTGACGTACCGGGTTCCGGGGCTGCTGGCGATCCAGGTGGCTCAGGTCGACGCCATGTCGGACGGCCGTGCCGAGCTCGGCCTCGGCACGGGGTGGTTCGGTCGCGAGCACGAGGCCTACGGCATCCCGTTCCCGGCCAAGCGGTTCGGGCTCCTCGAGGAGCAGCTCGCGATCGTGACCGGCCTGTGGTCGACCCCCGTCAACGAGACCTACAGCTTCGCGGGTGAGCACTACCGACTGGTGGATGCCCCGGCCCTGCCGAAGCCGGTGCAGTCACGGGTTCCCGTCATCGTGGGTGGCGGCGGGCCCAAGCGCACCCCCGAGCTCGCGGCGCGGTTCGCGACCGAGTTCAACATCGGCTTCCGGTCCGAGGCGGAGTCGGCGGAGAAGTTCGCCGGTGTGCGCGCCGCGTGCGAGCGCATCGGTCGCGACCCTGATTCACTCAAACTCTCGGTGGCACTGCCGACGCTGGCCGGGGCATCCGCGTCGGAACTCGACCGGCGTGCCGAGAACCTCGGTCGCACGGTCGACGAGCTGCGCGGCGACGTGAACATCGTCGGCACCCGCGACGAGATCGTCGCGAAGGTCGAGCGGCTGGTGGCGATCGGCGCGCAGCGCGTCTACTTCCAGGTCATGGACCTGCAGGACGTCTCACACGTCGAGTACCTCGGCGAGGTGCTCCCCCACCTCCCCCGATGACGTTCAGGGCAGGGCCCATTCCTCGGGGCTGAAGAGCATCACGAAACCCCCGTCGGCGAAGCGGGCGATGTCGGCTGCGGCGGCCTGCCCTTCCGGCGAGCCGAGGGCCGCCATCGCCGAGTCCCTGGACTCGAAGAGGAGTTCGCCCATCACGTAGAACTCCGGAGGGGTCCCGTCGAGCGAGTCGGTGCGGCCCGCGCTGAGTCGCACCAGCCCGGGGATGCGCGCAGCGATGGGCATGTGAGTGTTCCGGTAGTACTCGTCGAAGGCCGCCGGATCAGCCGGGTGCCGGTATCCGACATTGATGCGATAGGTCACGGTGATTACCCCCTGCCTCGTGGGGGTGCAGGATCTCGGAATCGGGTCCGGCACTTCCCGGTGAGTTGTGCCCCGTAACCGCTGATTGTGGCCCCAGGTCGACGCGCGCGCCAGAGGGGCCCGTCGAAGTCGGCGTCTGCGCGCGCGATCAGATCGGTGAGCGGAGCTAGACCGGCAGGCGGTACGACGGCAGGCCGCGACGGCGGATGAGCCACTCGGCGAAGACGAGGTTCGGGAGCCAGCAGAGGAACGGCACCGCGGCGTAGGCGTTCGCGAAGGCGGAGTCGAGTTCCCACGGCTGCCCGAGCACGAGCGGCGCCATCAGCAGCAGCGGCAGCCAGATGCGCAGCATGACGCCGGAGTAGGTCAGCGCGTAATTGCGGATCATCCAGGCCTGGTGGCCGGGTACGTCGCGGCGGCGGATCGCGCGGTATGCGCGCCAGCCGGTGAGGAGCCACAGCACCGCGAGCGCGCCGAATCCGAAGAAGCCGACATAGCCGGCGGGACTCGAAGGCGCGATGATGAGGCCGCCGACCGCGCCGATCCCCACCGCGACCAGGTACACGCGACCGATCCAGCGGTGCACGCGCGGGGCGCGGGTGCGCAAGCCGCGCCAGAACTGCAGCGGACCGGTGACGAGCGCCGTCGCCCCGCCGACGATGTGGACGTAGAGGGCTCCCTGGACGAACGGGTGCACCGCCGCGTAGGTCGGGGCCAGTCCCACGTCCTGCCCGGCGAGGTCGGCCAGCGACGCGGTGAAGTACGGCACGGCGGAGTACGCGACGATCGCGAGCGCCGTCAGCAGGACGAACGTCCAGCCGAGGCGGGAGCGGACGCCTCCCGGCCGTGCGACGGCGGGAGCGGTCCGGACGGGTTCGATGAGGCGGGTCATGGCCGTCACGCTAGGCCCGCAGCCGAGCGGCCCAGCAGGGTGCTGTCCCCCCGAACCCACGGGGCTGTCCCCCGTATCAACGCGGGCCGCGGCCTCGCGCAGGAGTCGGGGTGCGGTCGCGAGCTTCTGAGAGACACGACCTTCGGACCGTGCGATCTTCGAATCTGATGGTTGTGAGTTTCGAATCTTTGTTCTATGCTGGGTCTATGCCGCAGACGCCTCCTCCACCCGAGAGCGAGGCCGGCGTGTGGGCAATCGAGACGACCGCGGAGGACCGCATCCCGCCGATCCCGGATGCAGTGGATCTGGTGGTGGAGACCGCGACGATGATGTCGGTCTTCGCCGCCGAGCGGCTGACGCGGATCGACTCGATGCGGCGCGAATTGCTGCGTGAGGCGACCGACCGGGGCGATGGAGTGCGCGACATCGTGGAGCGGTCGATCCGGCTCGAGCTGGCGTCCGCGATGCGCGTCACCGAGTACGCCGCCGGCCGACTGATCGTTCAGGCCGAAGCCTTGGTGCGGCGCTACCAGCCCGCACTCGACGCCCTCGGCGCGGGGCGCATCACTGAGAAGCACGCCGAGATCATCGCGGACCTGCTCGACGCGGCGCCGCCGGAGCTGCAGGAGAGGCTGCTCGAACGCGCGGTTCCGCTGGCCGAATCGGAACCGGTGGGCACCTTCCGGCGGGCGCTGCGCACCCTGATCGAGACCGCCCAGGCGACGACCCTGGAGGAGCGGGACCAGCACGCGATCCGAGCGCGGCGGATCGTCGTCGAGCGGGGACAGGATGGCATGGCCGGGCTGTGGATCTTCGCGCCCGAGATCGAGATCCACGCGATCCACGGCCGTCTCACCCAGATGGCGAAAGCGATCGCACGCGTCGACGGCGAGACCCGCACCCTCGACCAACTGCGCGCCGACGTCGCGACCGACCTGCTCGTCGACGGCGCTAGCGACCACCTGCCTGCGGCGGTGTCCGGCATCCGCGCGCAGGTCGTCGTCACCGTCCCGGTGCTCGCCCTGCTCGACGACGAGTACGCCGGCGCCGGCGACCTGCCGGTGGTGGAAGGCGTCGGCCCGATCCCGCTGTCGAAGGCGCGCGAACTCTGCGGCGGCGACAGCCGATGGATGCGGGTCCTCACCCACCCCGAGACCGGGATGGTGCTCTCCGTCGGCCGCGACAGCTATCCACCGCCCGCACCGTTGAGGCGGCTTGTCAGATGGCGCGCCGACCGATGTATGGGCCCGGGCTGCTCGATGCCGGCCTCCCGATGCGAGATCGACCACCAGATCCGGTGGGCCGACGACGGCGAGACCTGCCTCGACAACACCCTGCCGTTCTGCAAAGGGCACCACCTCGTCAAAGACAACACCGACTGGGAGGTCCGGCAGATCGAAGGCTCCGGCGGAGCCGTGGCCTGGACGTCTCCCACCGGACGCCGCTACATCGTGCGCCCCGAGCGAAAGGTCCCGACCTTCACGGTGCGATCCTCTGCCCGCCCGGACGCCGTCGATCGGCTGACCGCCGAGGCTCCGTTCTGACGACGACGCGCCCGACTGACAGCCGACGCGCCGTGAACATCACCGTGGCTCGAGTAAACCCGCGGGGCTGTCCCCGTATCAGCGGCGCGCGTCGAAGAAACTGCGCAGGAGAGCGGATGCTGCGTCCTCGCGCACGCCGGCGACGACCTCTGCCCGATAGGGCAGGCGCCGGTCGCGCACGACGTCGTACACCGAGCCCGCGGCGCCGGCCTTCTCGTCCCAGGCGCCGAAGACGAGCCGCGAGACGCGCGACTGGAGCACGGCGCCCGCGCACATCACACAGGGCTCGAGGGTCACGACGAGCGTGCACCCCTCGAGGTTCCAGTTGCCGCGCGCCGCTGCCGCCGCGCGAAGAGCCACCACCTCAGCGTGCGCGGTCGGATCGTGCTCGACCTCGCGGAGGTTGCGGCCCTCGCCGATCACCGTGCCGGCGGCATCCGTCACCACCGCCCCCACGGGAACGTCCCCCGCCTCACCTGCGGCCTCGGCGAGCGCGAGCGCGCGGTCCATCGCGGCGAGGTCGGCGGGGGCGGGAAGCACAGCACGAGCGTAGCCGCCCGCGAAGAACTCGCCCCGGGTTCGGGCACCGCGACGCACTAACCTGTCTCTATGCGCCTGCACGTCGCCGACCACCCCCTCATCACCCACAAGCTCACGGTGCTGCGCGACCAGCGCACCCCGTCGCCGGTGTTCCGCCAGCTCACCGAGGAACTCGTGACGCTGCTCGCCTACGAGGCGACCCGCAACGTCCGCGTCGCACCGATCGAGATCCAGACGCCGGTGACGACGACGACCGGCGTCCGCATCGACGAGCCGCGCCCCCTCGTCGTGCCGATCCTCCGTGCCGGCCTGGGCATGCTCGAAGGCATGGTCAAGCTCATCCCGACCGCCGAGGTCGGCTTCCTCGGCATGGTGCGCGACCACGAGACGCTCGAGCCGTCCACTTACGCCGAGCGTCTGCCCGACGACCTGAGCGACCGCCAGTGCTTCGTGCTCGACCCGATGCTCGCCACCGGCGGCTCGCTGGGCGCGGCCATCGAGTTCCTGTTCAACCGCGGCGCGCAGGACGTCACCGCGATCTGCATCCTGGGCGCCCCCGAGGGTGTCGCGGCGATCGAGAAGCAGGTCGCCGGCCGCGACGTCACCCTCGTGCTGGGTGCGCTCGACGAGCGTCTCAACGAGAAGGGCTACATCGTGCCCGGGCTCGGCGACGCCGGCGACCGGCTGTACGGCACGGTCTGACCCGCGGCATCCGCTCGATCACACGATCGGCACGCGGCGCACGTCCGACGCCACGGCGACCTCGGCGGTCGTCGCACCGCGACCGACCACGGCGACCGGTGTGAACGGGCGACCGTTGAACCGCGTCGCGGTGACCATCGTGTACGCACCCATCGTCGGACTCACCAGCAGGTCGCCGACCGCCAGGTCGGGCAGCAGCACCTCGCGCGCGATCACGTCCGATGAATCGCAGGTCGGGCCTCCGAGGGTCGCCCAGCGATGGTTCGCCGCATCTCGCCTACCGGTGAGGTCTCGCTCGGCGAACACGAGCGGGTGCACGTCCTCGGTGAGCACGTTCGAGTACGAGCCGTAGAGGCCGTCGTCCAGGTAGTACCAGCGACCATCGCCGCGCTCGGCGATGCCCACGACGCTCGTGACCAGGGTCATCGCATCGGCCACCACCACCCGGCCGGGCTCGGCGATGATGTCGAGCCGCCGCGCGTGCGGCTCCAGCACCGGGCGGAGCACTGCGGCGACGTCTTCGATGGCCGCCGACTCGGAGTCGTACGACGCCGGGAAGCCGCCGCCGATGTCGAGGGTGTCGAACTGCACGTTGAGGCGCCGCTCGAGGATGCCCATGAGCTCGAGCGTGTCGGCGGCCGCCGTCGCGAAGCGGGCCGGATCGTCCAGCTGACTGCCCACGTGATAGCTGAAGCCGGCGACCGTGATGCCCGCGGCGTGCGCCCGCTCGACGAGATGCGCCGCCTCGAACGGCCCGACGCCGAACTTGCTCGACAGGTCGCTCTTCGCGTGCGGGCTGCGGTAGGCGAGCCGCACCAGCAGTCGCGTGTCACTCGGCGCACCGCGGAACTTCTCGATCTCGACGTCGTTGTCGACCACGAAGGTGCGGACCCCCTCGGCGAGCGCCTCGGCGATCTCGGAGGGCTTCTTGATCGGGTGCGTGTGGATGATGCGGGATGCCGCGACACCGCGTCGCGTCAGCATCCCCAGCTCCTCGCCGGTCGCGACGTCGAACCCGCAGCCCGCATCGTCGAGGACGTCGAGCACGGCGTCGTGGGCGAGCGCCTTGACCGCGTAGTGGAACCCGACGAACGGCAGTGCGTTGCGCAGGTGCCGGTACTGCCGGCGCACGCGCTCCGGATCGAGCAGCAGCAGCGGTGTCCCGTGCAGCGCGATGGCCGCGCGAGCCGCGACGGACGACAGCAGAGCGGATGCCTCGGCCCGACGTCGGCTCTCGAGCGCCCGGGTCGTGCGGGGTTCACGTCGGAGGGCCGCGAGATTCACGTCGCCACCTCCTTCACGACCGCGGGGCGACGTGCGTCGCGCAGGCCGGTCTTGGCGGTGACGGTGAAGGCGCCGGCGGCGACCGCGTAGAACACGATGTCGGCGGCGATCTTGCCGGCGAGCATGCCCCACAGCGGATCGGGGATGAGCCACACGCCGAGCATCAGAGCCGCCGGGCGCACCAGGAAGGTGTCGAGCAGCTCGGCCGCGCCGAACTCCGCCACCAGCAGCACCGCGGTGCGGCCGACAGCGCGCCGCCGTGTCGCCGAGACGGGCGCCTGCTCGATGTAGATCGTGACCGCGAGCACCGCATAGAAGCCGATGATCTCGCCGAGGAGGGCCGCCACGGCGATGAGCGGTGCCGCGTCGGTCCAGAGCGTGGCGAGGAGTCCCCCGACCACCATCGCGGCGGTTCCGGCGACCTCGGCGGGCAGGTAGCGGACGATCCAGAAGACGATTCCGCGGCGCCGCGGCGCAGCATCCGTCGCCGTTTCGGTCTGGGCCGCCGGCTCCGGCGTGGTCGCGATCGTCGCGAGCGGCTGGTCGATCGTGGTCATGTCGTCCCCCTCCGTGTGTCAGAGGAGGAAGCGCAGGCAGTGATACCGGATATGCGGCGGCGCGGCATCCGCCCCTCGCCGAACGGATACCGCGCCTCTGCGCTTTTTACGACGCGTGGCAAGGTTACGTGGCGAGATTATTTCGCCCAAAGGGGTTGACTTTGGCCTTGTCGGCCGTCTAGCGGTGCGCCTCTCGGGCGCGTCTCGCGGGCACCGCCTCAGTCGCCGAGCGGGGGCTCCTGGGGGTTGCGACGACCGGTTTCCCGCTCCCAGAACTCCAGCTGCTGGGTCAGCGCCTTCGCGAGCTCGAACACCTGGTCGGGTGGGATGCGGATGCGGCTGACGACGCGCGCCGGGACGACCGTGTGGCGCTGGCCGGTCTCGGCGTCGACCTGCTCGCGCGGCGGCTGCGCGAGGGTGAGGAAGTCCATCACGAACACCGTCGGCGTGTGCCACACGTTCGCGAAGTCGGCGTAGTTGCCGCCGATGAGCTCGGGCGGAAGGTCGATCTCGAACTGCTGCGCGGCGTCGTCTGCCATGCGGGCTCCTGTTCGGGCGGTGTCTCGTCCCTGACCGGTGCGAGACGCTCGGGGGCTGTGGTGTGCGACGTGTTCGACTGTGAGCGCGAGTCTACGCGGGCCTCAGCCCCGGCCGACCAGCCGCGCGAAACCGCTCAGACGCGCCACCCCTTCGGGGGTGTACGGCAGATCGTCGAGGAGTCCCGGCGAGTACACGACGTATGCGGTATGCATCGCGCGCGAGATCGCGACGTTCAGGCGATTGCGCAGCAGCAGGAACTCGAGCCCGCGCGGCGCGTCGCGCCCGCTCGAGGCCGCCAGCGACACGATTGCGACGGCGGCCTCCTTGCCCTGGAACTTGTCGACGGTGCCGACGGGCACATCGGGGAACCCTGCTGCGGCGAGGGCCGCCTCGACAGCGACCTGCTGCGCGTTGTACGGCGTGACGACGATGAGGTCCTGCTGCTCGAGCGGGCGCGGCGAGAGCGCGGCCGAGGAGCCGTCGGAGTCGTCCGTGGCGGCGTCCGTCCACTCCCGGCCGATCAGATCGGTGACGAGCCGGGCGACCTCCGCAGCCTCTTCGAGCGACTGTGTCGCGTTGCCGTGATGACGCAGCGCGATCGGCACGAGGCCCGCGGGAACGCCGCCGAGGCGACGCAACGCCGTCGAGGGGTGCGCTTCGAGCTCGCCGCGGTACGACAGCGTCGACACGGGCGCCGCGACCTCGGGACGCATGCGCCGCGTCTCGGCGAGGAAGTAGCCGTACTCGTGCGGGATGACGTCGGCGCCGTCCATGACCCAGCCGAGCGCCGACGTGTCGACGGGGGCGGGGTGCGTGCCCTGGCTCACCTGCGGCAGCTGCTGCGGATCGCCGAGCAGCAGCAGCCGGGGCGCGGCGAGCGACACCGCGATCGTCGACGCGAGCGAGAACTGGCCGGCCTCGTCGACGACCAGGAGGTCGAGGCTGCCGCGCGGCACGCGCCCTTCGTGGCTGAAGTCCCACGCGGTGCCGCCGATGACGTACCCGGATGCCTCGTGCTCGGCCGTGAACGCCGCGACGCCGTTCTTGGGGAGCACGGTGAACGCGTGCTCGGCCGTCGCGTCCTTCGGGGCCTTGCCGACCTGGACCGCCGGCACCCCTGCCGCGATGACGCGATCCAGGAGGTGCTCGATGGTCGCGTGTCCCTGGGCGACCACGCCGACCTTGTACCCGTGATCGCGCACGAGGCGGGCGATCACGTGAGAGCCGACGTACGTCTTGCCGGTTCCGGGCGGGCCCTGCACGGCGAGGTAGCTGCGGTCGAGGTCGCGCACAGCGCGCGCGATGGCGTCGACGGCGTCCGCCCCCGCGGCAGGCAGACTCCCCGTGAGCGTGCGCGGCGGACGACGGCACAGGATGTCGGTGGCCGGGTCGGCCGGAAGATCCGGCGCGGCCGCGATGACGGCGTCGGCCCACGCGTCGATCGCCTTCTGCTGGTTGCCGGCGGCGGGCGGCGCCTGCGGGGTGAGCGCGAGGGGCAGGTCGCTCCAGGTCACGCCGTCGACCGCGGTCTCTTCGATCACCGCGCCGTCGTCGAGCACCTCGACGACGGTCACCGACCGGTACGCATGGATCCACCGCGGCGACGCCTCGAACGGGAACGGTGCGGGCAGCTCGTACAGCGCGAAGGGATTCGAGCCCTCGCTAAGCCGTGTGCCGGGGGCGAGGTCGCCCCGGAGCTCCACGATGCGCCGCTCACCGCCCTTGCCGCTCTCGAGGAAGTGCCAGTCCTCGCGCACGACGCTGCGCGCGGGATCGATCGCGACGACGTCGCGGGTCTCGTCCCACAGTGAGACGGGCTCTCGCAGCCGCAGGAAGTGCGTGGCCCAGAACGACTTCGCCTCGCGCGGGTAGTAGTCGATCGCCGCAGCGCCGAGCCGCAGCGAACGGGCCTCGACGGAGTCCTCGGGGTGGTCGAGCGCCAGCGCGTCGAGCAGCGTCGCGCGCGGCGACGGCTCGTACGCCCGCTCGTCGGGCTCGGGATTCGGCGACGGCACGAGCTTCGCCTCGCGCGCACGGTCGACGAGCCAGTCGCGCAGGCGCCGGGTCGAGACGCAGTCGTAGCGGTTGTAGTCGGCGAGGTCATCGAACACGAGGCCTGCCTCGGCCTCGGCGCCGTCGGCCTGCAGCGCACGCGCCTCGACGTAGCGGACGATCGAGTCGTCGCCCTTCTGCACGTCGCTCGTGCGCACCTCATCGCCCATGTAGAGCGGCTCGAGCTTCTTGATCGAGTACGAGCGGGAGCCGACGCGCAGTGCCCGGCGCACGATCGGGTACAGGTCGACGAACACGCCGTCGCGCAGGAGGCGATCGACGTCGGCCTCGCGCACGCCGTGGCGCGCCGCCATCGCGAGCAGGTGCGTCGGCTCGTACGGCGCGTAGTGGTAGATGTGCATGCCGGGGAACTGCTGCCGGCGGAGGTTCACGATGTCGAGGAACGTCTCGAGCGCCCGCTTCTCGTCGGCGAACGAGTGCGCCCACAGCGCGGTGTACTGCTCGCGGGTGTCGACCCACCCGAACAGGTAGTCGATGCCCCACTGCGTGGGCTCCCCCGGCGTCGGCGGCTCGGTGTGCAGCGGGTCGCCCTCGAAGTCGAAGAACAGGTCGCCGTGGTCGGGCCGCGGAAGCGCGCCGAGCGCCTGAGGCGCGACGACCTCGAACACCGGGATCGGCGGAGCAGGAACGACCACAGGAGCCTCGAGCACGGCGGCCACCGTCGCCTGGGCGACCGACGCGCCGTCGGTTGCGAGCACGCTCTCCGCCACGACGACCTCGTGCGGCACGGGCTTCGGTGCGATGAGCGGCGGAGTGCCCGCCGGGCTCTCCAGCTGCAGGCGCGCCTGCGTGCGCAGCGACGCGAACACATCGGGGTTCATGCCCGCCGGCCCGGTGGGCGCCCCGGCGAGCTGCTCGATCGTCTCGATGCCGGCGGCACGCAGCCGCTCGCGCTGCACGGGGCGCATACCCGCCACGAGCAGCAGATCGCGGGATGCCACGACCTCGGCGTCGCACGTCGCGCAGCGCCCGCACGCGACGACGCCGAGCTCGCCCCGCGGGTCGCCCCACGCGATCGGCTCCCCCGCCGCTCCGAGGTCGAGGCGGCGGTCCGCGATGAGCGCGGCGAGCCGTTCGCGCCGCAGGGCGAACACGGGCAGCAGGTCGTCGACCTCGTGCTCGCTGACGCTGCCGTCGCCGAGCAGCAGCTGCACCCCGCCGGAGCGCACCACCCCGAGGCGGTCGAGCTGGTCGACGTATGCCGCCAGCTGCATGAGAGCGGTCACGCGCGCGTGGCGCGCGAGCTTGGTGTCCTGCACGAGCCAGCGCCCGGCCTCGTCGCGGACGAGGAAGTCCGCGAAGCCGACGAACGACTCCGTCGAGAACGCGGCCTGGTAGACGACCTCGGCATCCGACGCGAGGGCGGCGTTCGTCTGGGCGACCGCATCGGCGAGGGCCGCAGCATCCGATGATCGCGTCTCGGGGATCTCGACCACGCGATCCCCGTAGCGCTCGAGGTAGTCGGCGAGCACGCGGCGCTCGTGCACCGTACCGAGGCGACCGGCGCGCTCGAGGGTGAGGTCTTCCGGGTCTTCCACCGCTGCCACACGCCCGAGCCGCGCGTCGATCGCGCGCAGCCACGCGAACTCGCACTCCGCAGCGGTCTTGAGATCGCTCGCGCTCCAGACGATCCGGCCTTCGTCCTCGATGTATCGCATACCCCGCCCTTCTCCCACGACGATAGCCGCGCCCTCCGACACCTCTGCCCTGTGCCCCACACCTCCGCCCGCGGCGGCCACCTGACAGACTTGACCCCATGAGCCTGCCCTTCGACAGCGCATACCGGCATGGGTTCGCCCGGGTCGCGGCGTGCACGATCCCGGTGGAGATCGCCGACCCCGCCGCCAACGCCGACGCCGTGCTCGAGGCCGCGCGCGTGTGCGATGCCGACGCGGTCGCCGTCGCGGTCTTCCCCGAGCTGTGCCTGACCGGCTACGCGATCGACGACCTCGTCATGCAGGACCCCGTTCTCGACGCGGTCGTCACCGCGATCGAGGGGCTGGTCGAGGCATCCGTCGATCTCCTCCCGGTGCTCGTCGTCGGCGCCCCGCTGCGCCATCGCAACCGCCTCTACAACTGCGCCGTCGTGATCCACCGCGGCGAGCTTCTGGGCGTCGCCCCGAAGTCGTACCTGCCGACCTACCGCGAGTTCTACGAGCGCCGCTGGTACGCGCCGGGCGACGACCAGGCGGGCCAGGACATCCGCGTCGGCGAGCTCGAGGCGCCGTTCGGACCGGACCTGCTGTTCGAGGCGCTCGACGTCCCCGGTCTCGTCGTGCACGCCGAGGTCTGCGAAGACGTGTGGGTGCCGATCCCGCCGTCGTCGCGCGCGGCACTGGCGGGGGCCACGGTGCTCCTCAACCTCAGCGGCAGCCCGATCACGATCGCGCGCGCCGAGGATCGCAAGGACCTCTGCCAGTCGCAGTCGCTGCGCTGCCTCGCCGCGTACGCGTATGCCGCCGCCGGCGCGGGCGAATCCACGAACGACCTCTCGTGGGACGGCCAGACGATGATCTACGAGGCCGGCAACCTGCTCGTCGAGACCGAGCGCTTCCCCGACGGTCCCCGCCGCTCGATCGCCGACGTCGACCTCGACCGCCTCCGTCAGGACCGCCTGCGCCAGGGCACCTTCGACGACAACCGCCGCGCGACGGGGGCGGATGCCTCGCTGCGCACCGTGCACTTCCGGCTCGACCCGCCGCGCACCGACGTGGGCCTGCGCCGCACGCTCGACCGGTTCCCGTTCGTGCCCGACGACCCCGCCCGCCTCGCGCAGGACTGCTACGAGGCGTTCAACATCCAGGTCTCGGGCCTCGTCCAGCGCATGCGCGCGATCGGCGGCCCGAAGCCGGTGATCGGCGTGTCAGGCGGCCTCGACTCGACGCACGCGCTGCTCGTGGTCGCGCGCGCCATGGACCTGATGGGCCGCCCGCGCAGCGACATCCTCGCGTACACGATGCCCGGCTTCGCGACGAGCGAGCACACGAAGTCCAACGCGATCGCGCTCGCCGAATCGGTCGGCGCGTCGATCGAGACGATCGACATCCGGCCGCTCGCGATCGAGATGCTCGAGCGCCTGGGGCACCCGTTCGCCGACGGCGAGCCCGTGCACGACATCACGTTCGAGAACGTGCAGGCGGGCCTGCGCACCGACTACCTGTTCCGCCTCGCGAACCACCACGGCGGCATGGTGATCGGCACCTCCGACCTGTCCGAGCTCGCCCTCGGCTGGGCGACGTACGGCGTCGGCGACCACATGAGCCACTACGCCGTCAACGCCGGCGTGCCGAAGACCCTCATCCAGCACGTGATCCGCTGGGTCATCTCGGAGCGCGAAGGCGTCGACGACCGCGAGGCCGAGGTGCTGCAGTCGGTGCTCGACACCGAGATCTCGCCCGAGCTCGTGCCCATGGGCCAGGACGGCAAGATGCAGTCCACCGAGGACCGCATCGGCCCCTACGCGCTGCACGACTTCGCGCTCTTCCACATCCTCCGGTACGGGTTCCGGCCGTCGAAGATCGCCTACCTCGCCGCCCACGCGTGGGGCGATGCCCAGGCGGGCGCGTGGCCTCCCGGCTTCCCCGACGAGGACCGCTACGCCTACGACCTGCCCACGGTCGCGAAGTGGCTGCAGGTGTTCCTGAAGCGCTACTTCGCGTTCGCGCAGTTCAAGCGCTCGGCGATCCCGAACGGACCGAAGGTGTCGCCCGCCGGGTCGCTGTCACCGCGCGGCGACTGGCGTGCCCCCTCCGACGGCAACGCCCGCGTGTGGCTCGCGGAGCTGAAGGCCGCCCTCCCCGATCTCGTGAAGGACTGAGGACACGGATGCCGCGGGCCGCGGCATCCGTCCCTACGAAGTCCGATCTCAGGCGGGCGCCGGGTTGTAGGCGAGCGTGATGATCCAGCTGTCGCGGGACAGGTCCGCGAGCTTGTAGAAGACCTTGCGGTCGGGGATCCAGCCCTTCGTCAGCGGGCTGTCCAGGCGCACGTGATCGGCGGCGACGCGGGCGCCGCGGCCGTCGGCGTCGCGCACAGCCTGCACGCGGGTCCAGTGGGCGAGGAGCTTGCCGAGGTCGTTCTCGTCGAGCAGGTGCGAATGCCGCTTCATGAGGTGCAGCTCGGCGTCGTCGGGATGCGCGTCTCGCAGATCGAGCCCGAGCGAAGCGTCGGCGTCGGCGACCGCGACGACGGTGGCCGCGCGGAAGTTGACGTTGCGGATCTTCAGGGGCACCTCGGCGCCGTCGACCTCGGCGATGAGCTGGGTGTGGAACCCGAACGTGCGGGGGGCCTCGCGCTCGACGCGCACATCCTTCGGGTCGACGCCGAGCTTCGTCGCGACGATCTCCTTGGCGAGGGCGCGCTTGCGGTCGTGGTCCGAGAGCTTGGGGTCCCAGCCGAGCCGCGCCGTGATTCCTGCCGGAGTCTCGAGAAGCACCGATTGCATGATCCACCTCATTCTCCGCGGACCGTCCGCCCCTCCATCCTGACCCCGCGCGGCGCGGTGAGGAAGATCGCCACGCCTGTCGATCGCGTGGGAATCGGGGATCCCGCGAATCTCGGACGGACTCCGCGCAAAGCATCCGATATCCGCCGGTTCTCCGAATCCTACGGGCGCGTCAACCCCCTCCCGTCGGCGGACCCCGATGGAAGGATGGGGTCATGGCGAGGCGCGCGACGGTGATCGGCAGCGGACCCAACGGGCTGTCGGCCGCGGTCGCGCTGGCGCGCGCCGGGTACGAGGTGCGCGTGCTCGAGGCCGCCACGACCATCGGCGGCGGCGTCCGCACCGCGGCGCTCACGCTTCCCGGCTTCCGCCACGACGTGTGCTCGGCCGTGCATCCCGCGGCGCTGTCGTCGCCCTTCTTCCGGGCGTTCGGCATCCACGAGCGGGTCGGCTGGATCCACCCGCTCGCCTCGTACGCGCAGCCGCTCGACGGCGGGCGCGCGGCGATCGCGTGGCGCGACATCGAGCGCACCGCCGATGCCCTCGGCCCGGACGGCCGTGCGTGGCGCGGCGTCCTGCGCCCTCTCAGCCGTCACCTCGGCGGGCTGGTGGACTTCACCGGGTCCCAGCTGCTGCGGTGGCCGCGGCATCCGGTCACCACCGTCCGGTTCGGGCTGCGCGCCCTGCAGCTCGGCACCCGCCTGGGCCGCGGCACCTTCCGCACCGAGGAGGCGAACGCGCTGCTCACGGGCGTGCTCGCGCACGCGAACACCCCGCTGCCCTCGCTCGGAGGGGCGGCGTCCGGGCTCTTCCTCGCCGCGCACGGGCACTCCGCCGACGGCTGGGCGTTCCCCCGCGGCGGCTCGCAGGCGATCGCGGACGCGCTCGTCGACGACCTGAAGGCGCACGGCGGCGCCGTCGAGACGGGGACCCACGTGCAGTCGCTCGGGGGACTGGACTGGGGCGATCCGGACGCCGGCGACCTGCTCCTGCTCGACACCACGCCGCGCCTCCTCCTCACGCACCCCGACCTTCCCGCGCGGTACGCGCACGCGGTGCGGCAGTACCGGTACGGCCCGGCCGCCGCGAAGGTCGACTTCGCCCTCGACGGACCCGTGCCGTGGGCCCACCCCGACGTCGCCCTGGCCCCCACCGTGCACCTCGGCGGCACGCGAGAGGAGGTCGAGGCGAGCGAGAACGCGGTGGCGCGGGGCGGGCTGACCGACCGGCCATACGTACTGACGGTGCAGCCGAGCGTGCTCGACGGCACGCGCGCCCCTGCCGGCAAGCACGTGCTGTGGGCGTACATCCACGTTCCGGCGGGGTCGACGTTCGACCCGACCGAAGCCGTCGTGCGGCAGGTCGAGCGCTTCGCCCCGGGATTCCGTCACCGCATCCTCGCGAGCCACGCGATGACCGCCGCCCAGCGCGCCGCGCACAACCCCGCCGACATCGGCGGCGACATCCTCGGCGGCGCCTTCACGTTCGCGCAGGCGATCCGGCGCCCCGTCATCTCGACGACGCCGTGGCGCACACCGCTGCGCGGCGTGTATCTCGCGTCGGCGTCGACCCCGCCCGGACCCGGCGTCACCGGCATGCCGGGCTGGTACGCCGCGCGCCAGGCGCTGCACGATCGCGCGCGTCATCGCGGCGACCGCCTCGAGCTCGGGGATCTCTTCGGAGCGTGACCCCGTGGACGCCTTCGCCGCGGTCGACTTCGAGTTCGCTCGACAGGTGCTGCAGCGGGGCGTCGCGGCCCTGTTCGTCGTCGCGTTCGCGTCGTCGCTGAACCAGTTCCGTCCGCTTCTCGGCGAGCACGGGCTGCTGCCGGCGCCGGAACTCCTCGAGTGGGTGCGCACCTCGAAGAGAGGGGCACGGATGCTGCGCCCCACCCTCTTCCGTTTCCTCGGGTACACCGACCGCAGGCTCGTCACCCTGTGCGGGGCGGGCATCGTGATCGCCGCGACGCTGGTCGTCGGGCTCCCGCAGCTCGGTCCGCCGTGGGTGCCGATGCTGTGCTTCCTCGCGCTGTGGCTCGGTTACATGTCCATCACGTCGATCGGGCAGACCTTCTACGGATTCGGCTGGGAGATGCTGCTGCTCGAGGCCGGGTTCCTCGCGGCGTTCCTCGGGTCGGACGACCAGCCGCCGCCGGTCGTCGTGATCGTGCTGTTCTGGTGGCTCGTGTTCCGGCTCGAGTTCGGCGCGGGCATGATCAAGATCCGCGGCGGCCGCGAGTGGCGCGACCTCACCGCGCTCACCTACCACCACGAGACGCAGCCGATGCCGGGGCCGCTCAGCCGGCAGGCGCACCTCCTCCCCCGCTGGTTCCACAAGGGCGAGGTGCTCGGCAACCACTTCGCGCAGCTGGTGGTGCCGTGGTTCCTGTTCGCGCCGCTCGTCGGACTGTTCGTGCCCGGACCGGTGCCCGCGATCGTCGGGGCGGTGGCGGCCGCGATCGTCATCGCGACCCAGGCCTGGCTCGTGGTCACCGGCAACTTCGCCTGGCTCAACTGGATGACGATCGTGCTCGCCTTCTCGGCCATCGGACTGCCGGGCATCGGATCGGAGCAGGGGCGCGCAGCATCCAGTGCTCCCGGCATGTTCGACGCGATCCCCGTGTACTGGCTCGTCATCACGTGCGCGATCGGCGTGCTGTATCTCGTGATCAGCTGGTGGCCGCTGCAGAACCTGTTCGCCAGGCGCCAGCTCATGAACGCCTCGTTCAACCGGTGGCAGCTCGCCAACGCCTATGGCGCATTCGGAACGGTCACGAAGGAGCGCATCGAGATCGTCGTCGAGGGCACGATGGACGACGACCCCGACACCGCGACGTGGCACGAGTACGGGTTCAAAGGAAAGCCCGGCGACGTGCACCGCATCCCGCGGCAGTTCGCGCCCTACCACCTGCGCCTCGACTGGCTGATGTGGTTCCTCCCGCTCGGCCGGTCGCTCGACGACTGGTTCACCGCATTCCTGGTGCGGCTTCTGGAAGCGGATGCTGCGACCCTCCGCCTGCTCGCCCACGACCCGTTCGCGGGTGAGAAGCCGCGATGGGTGCGGGCGGTGTCATACCGCTACCGCTTCACGACGCGGGCGGAGTTCCGCGAGTCGCACGCCCGGTGGAAGCGCGACCGGCGGCGTCCGGTCATGGGACCGGCCTCCCTCCGCCGCTGAGAGCGGCACCCAGGGTCGCCGGCGCGGGGTCAGGGAACGGGGTCGGCGGCGGCCTTGCGCTCGCGCGCGGTGCGGCGCGCGGTGAGGTCGACGATGGCCACCAGGAACGCGAGCGCGAGGAAGACCGCGACCGACAGCATCCCGAAGGCGTACGCGTCGTGGTACACGACGAGGCTGTCGTGGGAGCCGGACTCACGGTAGATCGCGGCGTAGAACAGCGACAGCGCGACCGCCGTGCCGACCGCCGCGCCGATGCGCTGGCCGAGCTGGCCGACGGAGCCGGCGAGGCCGCCCTGCTTGACCGGGATATCTCCGAGAGTGAGCGCCTGGTTGGGCGCGATCACGAGACCGCCGCCCGCGCCGCCGACGGTCATGACGGCGGCGGCGATGTAGGGGGTCCACGCGGGGTCGCTGTAGAGCGCCGCGAGCACGAGCCCGCCGACGCACAGCAGCATGCCGGCGAGACCCCACACCACGACGACGCGGCCGTGTGTGCTGACGAGGTTGCCGCCGATCCACGAGGTGACGGCGGAGGCGAGCGCGAACCCGATCGAGACCATCCCGGCGTACACCGGCGCGAGCCCGAGGCCGAGCTGCAGGAACAGCGTCGTGACGAGGAACATCGCCGGTGCCGCCGTGAAGTACGCCGTCTGCAGCAGCGTGCCGTTGCGATACGACGTGATGCGGAAGAGGCCCAGCGGGATGAGCGGGTTGCGGCCGCGCTTCGCGTAGCGGCGCTCCCACGCGATGAACGCGGACGCGAACAGCGCGAAAGCGACGAGCAGCCACCACCGCGCCGGGTTGTCGGTCGGCGCGCCGGTGGTGAAGAGGAAGGGCCACATGAGGGAGATCACGCTCGCCCCGAACAGCAGCACGCCGACCGGGTCGAGCTGCACCTTGCGCTGGGATCTCGTGCGGGTGTCGGGGAGCAGCCACAGCGCGAGGGCGATCGCGATGAGGCACAGCGGCACGTTCATCCAGAAGATGAGCCGCCAGCCGTTCGTCGGCCCGCCGAGCGCGATGAGCAGACCGCCCAGCGTCGGGCCGAAGGCCGTCGCGATGCCGATCGTCGCGCCGAAGAGTCCGAAGGCGCGGGCGCGCTCCTTCCCCTGGAACAGCTCCTGGGCCATGCCGAGCACCTGGGGCATCTGGATGCCCGCAGCGACGCCTTGCAGCAGTCGCCCGATCAGCAGCAGCTCGGCGGTCGGTGCGAGCGCGCACAGCACGCTCGTGACCGTGTAGAGCGAGAGGCCCACGACGAACAGCGTGCGCCGCGAGCGCTGGTCGCCCAGGCGGCCCATCGGCACGAGCACGAGCCCGAAGGTGAGGACGAACCCCGACACGATCAGCTGCAGCTGCGTCGAGCTCGCACCGAGCACCTCGCCGATCGACGGCAGCGCGACGTTGACCTTCGTCATGTCGAGGATGGTGATCGCCGCGACCGACACGCAGACCCAGAACGCGCGCCAGCGGGCGCCGTGCGAGAGGGGGATGACGGCGGTCGTGACCGGCACGGCGCGCGCCGCACTCGAGGTTCTCTGCGGCGTCGGCTGTGGCTGGGACATCCCGCCCAGGCTAACCCCGTCCGCGGCGCGGCGGGCGGAAACCCCGGCGCGCGGGAGATGATGGGAGGGTGAGACTCCTCGTCGCCGCCCTCGCCTCCGAGCTCGTCGCCTTCCCGGAAGACCTCGACGGATTCGACCGCCTCGTCACCGGCCCCGGCAAGCTGCAGGCGACCTACGCGCTCACCCGCGCGCTCGACGCGACCCCCTACGACGAGATCGTGGTGGTCGGCACCGCGGGGGCGATCGACGCGCGGCTCGACGCGTCCGTCTACGAGATCTCGGCCGCCCTGCAGCACGACGTGACCGACATCGACGGGATCGTCGGCCAGCACGTGTCGCTGCCGGCGCGCGTCGAGCTCGACGCCGACGGCGTGACGATCGCCACCGGCGACCACTTCGTCGACGATTCCGAGGCCGTGGAGGTCATCCGTCCGCTCGGCGCCGGCCTCGTCGACATGGAGACGTACGCCTACATCTGGGTCGCGCAGCGGTTCGGCGTGCCGATCCGCGTGCTCAAGGCCGTCTCAGATCGCGCCCAGGATGGCGCGATCACCGACTGGCGCACCGCCGTGACCGCCTGCAGCCACCAGCTGCGCGACCGCATCCGCGCCGACTACGGCGTCTGACCCCGCCTCACGAGACCCACTGCGTCTTCGCCCACGTGATGTTCGCCAGTGTCGCCTGGCCCGACAGCGACGGGTGGAAGTAGTCGCGCGTCGAGATGTCGGACTTCACGAACGCGTAGTTCGCGACCGCGTATCCGTCGAAGCGGCACTTCGCGGTGGCGGCGCAGGCGGCCTCCAGCACCTTGTTGAAGTCGGTCACGCGCTGCTGCACCAGCGTGCGGCGCGCAACGTCGGCGGGCGCGGTGCTGCTCGGGTTGGCGAGCATCGACTGGCAGGTGCCGAGCAGCGACCAGGCGAGACGAGCAGACAGACTCGACCTGTTGATGTCGTAGAGACGCTGCAGGCTCGGGATGCTCGCCACGAAGATCTCCGGCGCCCCGGCACTCGCGGCCAGGGTGGCGAGTGCCGCTTGCACGTTGGTCCGGAACGCGTCGACCGTGGTCATCTGCGCCACCGTCCGGGTGCAGGCGTCGATCGCGCCGATCTCGATCGTGACGTACTGGGCTCCCTGTCCGGCGGCCAGCTGCGCCTGCGCGGGGAGCGCTGATGACCCGGCTCCCGACTTGGCGTCGTTGAAGACGTTGACGAGGCCTGCCGACCCGGCCGCCCGGAGCCGCTGCAGGTGCGAGTTGACCGACGTCGTGGACCCCGTGGACCAGCTGTTGGTCGGACACGACGTGAGACTCGAACACGTCATCGCCGCCTGCGTGATCGAATCCCCGAGCGCCGCCATCCGGGTGATCGTCGCCGGCGCAGGGGCGGCGTGCGCGGCCGAGGCGGCACTCAGCGTGCCGGTGAGAAGGAGGGCGGATGCCGCGAACGCGGCGAGGGCGCGGCGCGCCCGAGTGGTGGAACGCATGTCGACTCCGTACGTCGTCGTAACGAGAGGGCGCGGCGAACGGCCGCGGCCGGACGAGCGCCGGCGGTCGGGCGGGATCGCGAATCCCCCAGGAAGCGATCTGCCGCGAACGATACACCCGTGCATCGCCCCGGCGACAGTGGGAGAAGACCCACCCTGTGCCGCGCGGGCCGGGCGCGGAGTCCGTTGCTCAGACGCGGGCGGCCGCGTCCTGCCGGATGACGCTCGGCCCGGCAGGGGTCGCCTCGACCGCGAGCTGCGCGGGCAGCTGCTCCTTCATCGCGGCCACATGGCTGATGACGCCCACGGTGCGCCCACCCTGTCGCAGCTCGTCGAGGGTGCGCATCGCGAGGTCGAGGGTCTCCTCGTCAAGTGAGCCGAAGCCTTCGTCGACGAACAGGGTGTCGAGTCGCACCCCGCCCGCGCGGGCGGTGACGACCTCGGCGAGCCCGAGGGCCAGCGCGAGCGACGCGAGGAACGTCTCGCCGCCCGACAGCGACTGCGCCGGACGGGACTGACCCGTGAAGGCGTCCATGATCTCGAGTCCGAGGCCGGAGGCGGCGCCGCGCGCGGCGCGCGCATCGGTGTGCTGCAGCCGGTAGCGCCCCGACGACATGTCGCCGAGCCGCAGGTTCGCGGCGGTCACGATCTCTTCGAGCTCGGCGGCGAGCACGAACGTCTCGAGGTCCATCTTCATCGTGTTGGGGGCGCGCCCGGCGACGGTGTCGGCGAGCCGGGCGATGGCTGCGGCGTCTGCGGCCCTGGCGGCGACGCCGGCGTACGCCTGGTCGATCTGCATCGCGAGATCGCGGAGTCCCGCCACCAGCGTGCGGGCGTCGCTCTCCGCGCGGAGCGCGTCGGTGCGTGCCGCGTCGGCGGCCGCGAGGGCGACCTGCGACGCCTCGGTGTCGACGCGCTCGGTCGGCGCGCCCGCGAGTTCGAGCTCGAGCTCGAGCATGCGTGCCCGCGCCGCGCCGAGCTGCGTGTCGTGCGCCGAGACCCGCTCGGCGAGGGCCTCCACATCGCGAGGTGCGGCAAGGGCGGCGTTCGCCTCGGCCGCATCGGCGAACTCGGATGCTGCGACCCGCTCTTCGACGTCCGTGCGCGCCTGCGCGGCCAGGGTCGCCGCGCGGTGCGCCTCGGCGCGGGCATCGACGGCCGCGCGGCCCGCGTCGCGGATCGAGGTGGCGTGCGCGACGCGGTCGGCGACGCTCGCGTGCTCGCCGCGGGCCGCGTCGACCGCCTCGCGTGCAGCTGCGACCCGCTCGTCCAGCGCCGCGATCCGGGTGCGTGCCTCGGCGAGTCGCTCCGACAGGGACGCGCGGGATGCCTCGGCCTCGAGGTCGAGCGCCGCCAGCTCGGTGCGCCGGGCCGCCAGCGCGTCGCGGCGTTCGACGGCGCGCTCGGCGGCGGCCAGATCGGTGCTGGCCGCGGCCAGCTGCTCGCGGAGCGCCTCGACGCCTTCGCCGCCGGCGCGAGCGGCGGCCGCGCCATGGCGTTCCCGCGCGG